>DASRZG010000429.1:0-7043 GCA_035686585.1 Phycisphaerae bacterium | reverse complement strand
GAAGGATCTCCGTCAGCCGGCGGCGGGAACGAACGTCCAGGCTGGCCCCGGGCTCGTCCAGAAGCAGGAGCTTCACGCGCATCGACAGGATCGTCGCCAGGGCCGCGCCGCGCTTCTGCCCGCCCGAGAGGTGATGGGCCGAACGCTCCTCGATCCCCTCCAGCCCGACGGCGGCGATGGCCTCCCGCGCCCGCGCCTGGGCGGTGCCGGCGTCGCAGCCCTGGTTGAGCGGCCCGAAGGCCGCATCGTCCAGCAGCGTCGGCATGAAGAGCTGATCGTCGGGGTTCTGGAAGGTCATCCCGCAGCGGCTGCGAACCTCGTCCGCCGTCCGCCGCCCCAACTCCACCCCGTCCACCACGATCCGCCCGCGGGACTCCACCCCCCGCAGGATCGCCAGCAGGAGCGACGTCTTGCCCGCGCCGTTGGGCCCGATCAGCCCCACGCGCGAGCCGGCGCCCATCGCCAGCGACGCGCCGCGGATTGCCTCCGTGCCGTCCGGGTACGATACGAACAGGTCTTCGATCTCCAGCAGCTCGGGCATTCGGGCCTCTCAATAGATCCACTGGGGGTAGGCAAGGCGGCACATCACCAGGTACGCCGCCACACCGGCCAGAAACAGCCCGTCGGCCGCACCGAACCGCAGGCGGGTCAGGCTGTGCGGCTCGCCGCGGTAGCCGCGGGTCTGCATCGCCAGGTAGATCCGCTCGGACCGCTCGACCGACCGCAGGAACAGCGACCCGACGATCCCGCCGACCGCCGCCAGTCGGCGCCCCATCGGCGCCCGCCGCGCCCCGCGAAAGTCGCGCCCGCGGCCGGCCCGCATCGCCTCGTCGATCAGCACGAAAAGGTACCGGTAGAGGAAACCCAACTGCGTCACCAGCAGGCGGGGCATCGCCAGGCGCCGCATGGCCTCCAGCAGCAGGGCAAAGGGCGTGGTGCACGTCAGCGCGGTCAGCGCCAGGACGCCGAGGGTGAACTTCACGGCGATGCTCGCGGCCGTCAGCCAGCCGCCGCTCGCGGTGAAATGCCACGGTCCGAACGCGATCTCGTGCAGGCCCCGGTCGTACAGCGGGCTCAGCAGGCAGACCATGGCGATCAGCGGGGACAGCAGGAGCACGCGCCGCAGCGCGAACCACAGCGGCACCCGCCCGAACCACAGCATCGCCGCCGGCGCGACCGCCAGCGGCACCAGCACCGCCACCGCGTAGCGGTCGAAACTGACCAGCACCACCGTGTAGGCAACCACCGCCAGCAGCTTCGCCCTCGCGTCCAGGCGGTGAACGGGCGAGTCGCCCTGGGCGAAACGGTCTATGAAGCTGTGGTGCATCGCGTGGCGCCCGCCATCACGCCGGGCCGCAGCCCCGCGCGGAAGCGGCGGCCCCCCTTCTGCGGAGCAGCACGGCCGCACCGTAAACGATCAGCAGCGTCAGCGCGGTTCCCAGCACGCCCGCCAGCGAGCCCCATCCGTCCACGTTGGGCCAGCGCTCTTGGGCGGCGTCTTCGTCGCCGCCTTCCGGAACCTTGCCCGGGGCCGCCGAGCGCCGGGTGTAATCGGTCATCAGCGAGTGCTTTGCCTGGAACTCATCGGCGTCGGCGGCGGCCTTGACGGGCGGCTTGACGGCCCTTGGGGCCTGGCCGTACCGGTGCTCCCGGTAGCTCCATTCCAGCCCGTCGGGATGCGGGCTGGCGAACCAGCTCACCACGCCGCCCAGCAGCATCGCCGTAATCACCAGCGACAGTGCGACGGCCTTGCGGCTGAGCCTGTCGCGGCCGGTTGGCCCCGGTCCCAGGTTCAGCGCCGCCGGCCGGACCCGCTGCAGGTACGCGATCACCGCGAACGTGATCGCCCCCTCGACGGCGCCGATCACGAGGTGAACGCCCACCATCACGGCGAGGAAATGCGTCACCGGGATGGTCATCCGCCCCGCGATCGCCGTCTGGATTGGCACCAGCATTGCCCCGGCCGTCACGCCCACCAGCGCCGCAGCCCACGCACCGAGGTACCGCCGCCAAGCGCTCGCCCGCCCGCCTGCGCCCGCCAACAGCCGATAGACATACCCTCCCAGTACGCAGGGCACCACGCCGAGGTTGATGATGTTGCACCCCAGCGCCAGCAGGCCCCCGTCCTGGAAGATGAGGCACTGCACGATCAGGATCGACGTCATCGTGACGATCGCCGCCGCGGGTCCCAGCACGATTGCCAACAGCACCCCGCCGCCGAGGTGCCCGCTGGTGCCCGGCATCCCCGGCAGCGTGAAGTTGACCATCTGGGCCGCGAAGACGAACGCCCCCAGCACGCCCATCAGCGGCAGCCTCTCGGGATCCAGCGTCTTTCCGGCCCGCCTTGCCGCCAGTGCCACCGCCCCGGTGGCCAGGAGGATCGTCCCCGCCGCTACCGGCAGATCCAGCAGCTCGTTCGCCATGTGCATCGCCAGCAGCGCCGTCATCTCGATCGCATCCTCATCCTCTCGCGGTTACGGACGATGTTCCTACGAATATACCAAATCGTAATACCCCCAGGGCCCCCTGCCAAGCGTTTTCTGGCCGTCTCCGAGCAAAGCCGGCTTCCGCCCCCGGGCGGCGGCTCCGGTCAGGCAGACGCGCGCTCCTGGATCGAATCGAGGTGTCCGACCGCGCCGGCTCCCAGTTCGGCGGCGTTGCCCTCGTCGGTGTCCAGGTGCATGTCGAGGCGGAAGTCGTCGCTGACGCGGACCATCACGTCGCCGAAGATCAGTGACCGCTCGCCGGGGACGGTGATGCGGACCGCGTCGCGGTCGCGCAGGGCCAGCTCCATGGCGTCGGTCGGGGTCATGTGGATGTGACGCATCGCGCAGATCACGCCGCGATCCAGGTGCACCTGCCCGGCCGGACCTTCCAGTGTGATCCCCGGCGTCCCGTCCAGGTCGCCCGACATACGGACCGGGGCGTCGAGGCCGAGCTTGAACTCCTCGGTGCGGGCGATCTCGACCTGCGAGTCCGGCCGGACCGGCCCGAGGACGCGGACGCGGTCGATGCGGCCTTTCGGACCGATCAGGCTGACCTTCTCCTCGCAGGCGAACTGCCCGGGCTGGGTGAGGTCGGCGTACCAGGTGAGCGTCCGGCCGGGGCCGAACAGCGCCTCGACGTGCGGCTGCGTCAGGTGGACGTGATGGGCGGAGATCCCGATGGGGATGTCTCTGGGGCGGCGGCGCATGACGTTGGTGACGGCCTTCTGCGCCACGGTGCGGACGGTCTGGCGGGCAATGGTGTATTCCTCATTGCTCCCGACGGTGAGGACCTTCGCCCGGGAGTGATCGTGGGAGACCTCGGCGACTTCGCCGGGCCCGACCCGCGCGGAGCGGTTGCGCCCCTCGTCGAGGCGGATGCCCATCCACTCAAGCCCCTGGCAGATGCGGGCCCGCAGGCCGGGGGCGTTCTGGCCCACTCCGCCGGTGAAGACGATCGCGTCCGTCCCGCCCAGCAGGCCGACGCACGCGCTGAGGTGCTTCCGCGCGCGGTGGCAGTAGACCTCCATCGCCAGCAGCGCCTGGGCGTCGCCCCCGTCGGCGGTCTCCAGCAGCGTCAGCACGTCCCCGGAAACTCCCGACAGCCCCAGCAGGCCCGACTCGGCGTAGAGCTTCCGCGTGAGCTCCTGCGGGGAGGTCCCGCGATCCTGGATCAGGTGCAGGACCAGCCCCGGATCCAGGTCGCCGGGACGCGTCGCCATCACCAGTCCCTCCAGGGGCGTAAAGCCCATCGTGTTATCCACGGACCGGCCGTGATCGATGGCCGTGATCGATGCGCCGCTGCCGAGATGGCAGGAGATGATCTTGAGGGCGTCGAAGTGCATCCCGAGAAACGCGCCGGCGGCGCGGGCGGCGCCCTCGTGCGAGATGCCGTGCCCGCCGTAGCGGCGAAGCTCCGGGTCGGCGGCCAGGTCCCGCGGAAGGGCATAGTGCGCGGCGGCGGCCGGCATCCGCGAGTGGAAGGCGGTGTCGAATACGGCCACCTGCGGAACGCCCTCGGCGAGCTTCTCGCAGAGTTCGATCCCCATCAGGTTGTAAGGGTTTTCCGTGGGAGCCAGCGGCGCGAGACGCCGGATCTCTTTCTTGACCTCCTCATCGACCACGGCCGGGCCGTTGAAGCCGGCCCCGCCGTGGCACACGCGATGCCCGATGGCCGAAAGCTCACCGGCGCCCCCGAGCACCCCACCGTCGGCGGCGGTCAGCGCTTCGAAGATGGTTTGCATGGCCGCTTCGTGCGTGGCCGCGTCAATTCGCTCTTCGCGGACGCCCTTGGGGCCGCGATAGGTGTGCACCGCGTCCGGTCCGCCCAGCCCGCGGACACCGCCGGATGCGTGGGCGCGCTCGGAGGTGGTGTCGAAGTAGCGGTAACGCATGTCGTCCCTGCGGCAGCTCAGCGAGAGGATCCGCATGGGCGAGCTGGCCCCGAGGCTGTAAGAGATGGGCACCGGCCGCGGCGCGACCTCCCGGCGCGTCGTCGGGGCCATCCGGGACGTGATCAGCCGCGTCAGGAACTGTACCGCCTCCCGGTTCAGCGCGAGGATCGGCCCGATCGCCTCCTGGTGGAAGACGACGGCCTCGGACGGCTCCACGGCCACCACGTCGGCGGTGGTCGGATCGCCGGTCAGCAGGGACATCTCGCCGAAGCATTCGCCCGGGCTGATCGTGCCCAGCCGCTCCGAGCCGATGGCGCCGCGCCCGCGTCCGGCCACCAGCTTTCCGGAGATCAGGACGCCGAAAATCTCTCCGGCCTGGCCCTGGCGAATGGAGATGTCCCCGGGCTGATAGGTGACGGCCGTCCCGACGCGGACGAGCTCGGCCAGCGCCTCGGGCGCAAAGCTCGCAAACAGCGGGTGCGACCTCAATTGACCGGCAATGTCCATCTTCCGAACCTCCCGGTGCGAATGCGTACTGCGAGGGACGGCAGGCCGACAGGCCCGCCGCCCATCAGGCAAGCGTCCCGCGACCCTGGGGAGCGCACGTCGAGACGTACTGTAACGGGTCAGGCCGCGATCTTTCCACCTTGTTTACGGCGGCGGATGCGGCGAAAAGGGGGCGAGGCTGCGGCGCGGCGGGGCAAGGGCGCCTGCCGCGCTCTTCTTGATCAGCCGCTGGACGGTCTGCTTCAGGATGACCGGCTCGATGGGCTTGTCGGCGTAGGCCTCGGGCCCCGAGCCGGTGTACTCGCCCATGTCTTTCCCGGAGAGTGGGTATCCACTTCGCTCTCGTAGGCCCTACCTGTTGGGGTCGGGGTGCGTCTTCCCGCCGACCAGACGCGGGTAAGGCGCCGGATCGACCTGTGTGGCCTGCTCCAGCAGGCGGTAGAATAGCATGCCGTGCGCCCGGGACCGCCGGCGGTTGTACCGGAAGGTGTACTCGTCCACCTCGACTTCTCCATCGAGTCTGTCCCGTCCGGGCCGGACCATCGCCCGCCGCCGCTTGTGCAGCCAAGCCCACGCGGTCTGGTAACTGCCCAGCCCCAGGACGCGTTGCAGGCCCAACGCACTGACCCCGTGTTTCTGGCTCGTACGTACCACATCGCCAGGAACCACGTCCGCAGCGGCTTGCGTGTGCCCTCGAAGATCGTGCCAGCCGTCGGCGAGGTCTGACGCTCGCACGTGACGCAGCGGAACTGACCACGAGTTGTTCGCCACGCAGACGGTCCCCCGCACCGCGGACAACGGAAACCCTCGGGCCAACGGACCCGCTGCAGGTACTCGAGACAGGCGGCCTCGGACGGGAACCAGCCGTCAAACTCCTGGAGAGTTCGCGGGTAGTCCACGCCGCCCACAGGATGCTTTCGCCCCTCTTCATCCATGCCTCGATGCTACATCTTGTGCCAACGAGAGGGAAGTGGATACCCACTTTCCCAAATTGGGATTTGAGCGGCACCGCTCTGATCGGTTCGGTGTCGTTCCGTACAATTCCAGGAGGCAGGCGGGAGGGGCGGCATCCGCGCGCGGGATTTCTCTTGCATCCGGCGGCCGGCGTGTTAGTCTTGTCCGTGAAGGTGCCCCAGAAAAGGGACTATCATGGCTAAGAACAAGGAAAGAGGCAGGCTCCCCGCTTCCCTGGCCAAGGCGTTGAGCGTCCTTGCGGCCCAGGGGCGATCCGTTTTCGCGATCAAGGACTTCGCCGGCATCGCGAAGTGCAACCCGACCCGAGCGAAGAAGCTTCTGTATCAGCTTCGGCAGTTGGGATGGGTGCTGGGCTTGGCCCGCGGCAAGTACCTTATCGTTCCGCTCGAAGCCGGGCCGGAGTCCGCTTGGTCGCAGGACTCGCTCGTCGTCGCCAGCCACTTGGCCGATCCCGCGGCCGTGGCGTACTGGTCGGCGTGCCACCACTGGAACTGGACCGAGCAGGTTCCGCGGACCGTGTTCGCGCAGACGCCCCAGAAGAAGATGCACAACACGATGACGGTGCTCGGCGTGCGATACCGCTTCGTGCGCGTCCAGCCGGGTAAGTTCTTTGGAACGGTTGAGCGGACTGTCGGGAACGGCCGGATCACAATCACGGACCGAGAGAAGACCCTCGTAGATGCTCTCGACCGTCCGGACCTGTGCGGCGGGATCGCGCAGGTGGCCGAGATGCTGCCTGTCGCCGGCCAGGCCGTCGATTGGGACAAGCTGGACAGCTACCTGGAGCGGATGGGTTCCGGAGCGATCTACAAGCGCCTGGGCTTCCTGACCGAGCACATCGGCGCAAAGTTGCCTGTCCCGGATCGACGCGAGCGTATCGAGTCATGGCATTCGCGTTTGACCGGCGGAAACGCCCTGCTGGAGCCGCGGCGACCGGCCTCCGGCCCGATCAACAGCCGCTGGCGGATCAGGCTGAACGTTTCCGGCGTACTGCGCGAGGGCCGGCCATGATTCCAGAAGCCGAGGTACGTAGGCTGGCCGGGCGCTGGGGCGTCGATCCGATGGCCGTGGACCTGGACTACGTGCTCGGCTGCTTCCTGGCGTCGCTGTATCGACAGGACGGTGCTGCGGCCCTGCGGTTCAAGGGCGGGAGCTGTCTCCGCAAGTGCTACTATCCAGACTA
>DASRZG010000428.1:0-2429 GCA_035686585.1 Phycisphaerae bacterium | reverse complement strand
GCGCGGGCGGCGGTGACATACGGGTTGTCCGGGACGGCACCCAGGGGGGCGGTCAGGTCGAGGATGACGGCGTCGGGGTACTTGACGACGTCGGTCCGGGCCATCGCCGAGCCGGCCACGACGGCCCGCCAGTGCAGCTTGCCGTCGGACTGAAGGAGATTGGCGTAGTAGTAGGTCGAGAAGCCCACTTCCCAGCGAAGCTCAGGCGGAAGGAGGGCGAGGCTCTCGGCGAACAGGGGCAGGATGTCCGCCCCGGGCTGGAACAGGAGGTAGGCCGGGACGCGGGCGTTCTCGCGGAACGCCTTGACGAGCATTCCGGCCCAGCCGGCGTCGCCGGTCATGGTCCGCCACGCGGCCGCCGGGCCGGGGCTGACCGGGGCCGGCGGGAGCGGGCGGGGGGGCAGTTCCCCCGGCTCGCCGTCCCAGGCCGGCAGGAACCGACCTTCGGCGGCCAGTTGCCGGATGGCCTCGGCCGGGCCGGCGGTAGGAAGCTCCTCCGCCGACAGCAGGAAGTGATGGGCGATCTTGTTGGCTCGTCCGGAGTAATCGGGGCCAGCGAAGGCGATCCGGCTGAGCAGGTGCATCGGCCGGCCGCCGATGGTCAGCGGCATGTGCATGAAGTTGGCCGGGTTGTCGGCGGCCCGCGGGTCGGACAGGCCGAAGTGGAATTCGTAGGCGCTGAACTTCTCTAGGCTCTGCATGACCGGTCGGGACATGCCGGCCGTCACGGCCACGGTGCAGAACCCGCTGGTGTTGGGCTTCAGCCCGCGTGGGGCGGACGTGTAGATGAGTTCCGAGCTCATGGCTGTGCCTCCCGGGTGGGCTCCCCCAAGTCCAACGCTGCCGACGGCGAGGGGTCGCTGATCCGCATCATGCCGGGCACCCACTTCGCCAGGCAGTAGGTCAACGGGACGGTGACCCACTTGGGCCGGAGGTCCCTGGGACAGATGCCGTAGAACGTGTGCCCCTCCCGCTGGACGACCTGGGGGCTTCGGCCCAGGCTGCTGACCGGAATGTAGCGGACGCGCTCGCTGAGGCTCTCCACCGCGGCGACGTACTCCGGGCAGAAACCAACGATGGCGTCGCGGAGCTTCCGGCTGACCTGCTCGATCTCGGCGACCTTGACCTGGAGCGGGCTGGAGCCGTGGCCGAAGACATACGGCTCCTTGTCCAGGTCCACGTCGGCCAACTCATCCCAAAGGTCGAACTTGGGGACGATGACGATCAGAGGCTGCTTGATCTGCCGTTCGTGGGAGACGCCCAGGTAGCGGCGGATCCTGCGAGCGGCCTCGGTCAGGACGGTCTCCTGCCGCATCAGAACCGGCGCGTCCTTCGGATCGGGCCGAAGGCCTCGGGTGAGCTGGGGATCATCGCGCCGGCAGACGTCGCGGAATCGGGGCTCCTGGGCGGGGTCGAACATGGTCAGGAGAATTTGCGACTTCGCCAGGTGCTGGACCACGGCCGTGCCTACCTCTTCCGCCCCCGGCAGGAAGTCCTCACCGGCGTTGTCGTACAGGACGAGGACCCGGCCGATCTTGCCCCGGGTGAAGTGCGGGTGGTCCGGAGTCGGCTGGAGGCAGAACTGGAGCGGGATGGGGAAGCGGATGGAGGCGTCCTGGATGCGGCTGTATCGGTAGAGCTTGGTATCCTGTGTGTCGGTCTTGCGGATCTCCGTGGGCTGATCGGGACTCGGGTTGAGAAAGAGCGTCCGCTCGTATTCGTGGATCGCGGCATTGGCCGCCGGGTCGGCGTCGCTGAAGGACAGGCTTGCCTCGGGCAGCATGCGGCGCAGCTCCCAGACCATCGTCGTCAAGAGGTACGACTTGCCGCTGGCGGGCGAGCCGATCAGCGAGATGAACAGCGGCGGAAGCTCCAGCATGGGCTCGGGCACCGGGAGATGGCATCGCGGGCAGGCCAGGTCCGAGGACGGGAAGCCCTTGGGGTCAAGGGCCTCGCCGCTGAGGGCGAAGCGCGTCGGAAGGAAGCGGCGGTACTCCTCCGAACCCAGCACGCTGTCGCCCAGGAGGTCCGGATGCCTGGAGATGAACAGGACCTCCTCCGGGTGGAACGTGTGCCAGCAGTTGGGACAGGTCAGGCGGTACATCAGGCGCCTTCCCCAGCCGCTTCGCGTTGCCTGCTTCATCGTGATTGCTCCCCAGCGTTCGACAGACGGGCCATTCCCTTAGCTGCTGAGACCTGGGATGGATACCTAACAATATACGTACATTTTCCCGGGCTGCAAGGCAAAAAGCGGGCGTATCGGAGGATCCCTCCGGCCCGTTCCGGGCGGGGAGTTGGGACGATGGTGCCGTTTCGGGTCATCAGACACTCTCCACGATGCTTGCCCGGCGGGCGAGGAACTCTTCCTTGGTGATTAGGCCATCGTCGTAGAGCTTCTGGATTTGCTGAAGCCTGCGGGCTGTCTGGGC
>DASRZG010000427.1:0-16885 GCA_035686585.1 Phycisphaerae bacterium | reverse complement strand
GTTCGGCCGCCGCGGCCGTCTCCCTGGCGGCCGCTACCGCTCGCTCCTGCTGCTGCCGCGCCTCGGCGGCGGCTTCGGCAAGCTCCCGCCCCGTCTGCTGCATGCGGGCCAGGCACTGCTCGGCCTCGGCGACCTTCGCGGAGGCCTCGCTGCCCGCCTGCGTGCCGGCCTCCAGGAAGCCGCGGATCGACCCTATGACCTCCTGCCCCTGGGAGAGCTTGGCCTGGAGGTCTTCCCGCGCCGCCTCGGCGGCCAGAGCGGTCTCCTTCATCGCCTCGATGGCCGCCTCGGCCGCGGTGAGCTGCCCCCGCGTTCGCTCCAGCACGGTCTGAACCGCCTGCTGCTCGTCTTGGGCCTCGTCCACGGTGCGCCGCGAGACGGCAAGCTGCTCGTCCAGCAGCCCCTGGCATTGCTCGCCTCTGCGGCGCAGTTCCTCCGCGAGCTGTTCGACTGCATCCATCGCCTCGGCCTGTCGCCTCTGGATCGCCCCGACGGCCTGCGAAGCACTGCTCTCCAGGGCCTGCGCCTGTTTCGTGTAGACCCCCTCGATCTCCGCGAGGCGCTGGCGGGTGGCCTGGTCGATCTCCTCGACGCGTCCTTCGGCCGTGTGGGCGACGCCGTCGATCGTCGCCAGCACCTCTCCCAGCTTGTGCTCCAGGATCACCGTGAACTTGCCGAGCCTGCTGGCGTCCAGCCCGCTGGCCATCAGGTTCTCCCGGAGGCAGAGCCTGTGCAGGGTGTCGATCACGCGCAGGACGCCAATCGCCTGCTGGCGGTTCAGCGACTCGGGCAGCGTTTCCATGGCCTGGATGGCTCGGCCGATCTTGTCAAACAGCTCTCCGCGGGCCGTGAACGGCAGGCTTCGCAGATCGTCCTTACGCAGCATGCCCTCCAGGGCGAACAGGAAGCCCTTCAACACTCGCAGGGTCGGGTCAATGTCCCCCAGCTCCGGCGGCGTATCCTCCGAGAGGAGGCTGGTGATCTGGGGCACACGAGCCTCGAACAACTTCCGCAGTCGCGGGATTTGCATGTCCATCGTTGCGCCTCCTTTAGCTGGCGGCCCTCCTGGCCCAGACGGTTCATCCACCCGGCAATGGCCACCGGCATGAATCGCCATGGTGTCCAAGCCCTGGGTGGCGATGGTACCCGCGGACAGGCCGGGGCTCAAGAGCGGAGCTTCCGTTCCGATAAAACGTTCCGGGGCAGGGCGGGCCACCGCGCACCCGCGCAGCGCCACCCGTTTAGCCGCGACCCGGCGGGGAGCGCGACGACCCCGCACACTGTGCCTTTAGAGAGAATGGTGACGATCCCGCATCCGCGGAAACGACTGCTCCGCCCGCGTTGTCCTGCCCGGCAAATCCGAAACTCGAAACAAATCCGAAGCACGAAACGGCAAAGAAGCCGGCAAAGGCCACCCCGCCCGGGACCGCCCGGCCCGGCCCCCGGCACCTCGCTTCCCCGCTTCCTTGAAAGGTCGCTGATTGTCCCGGGTTTTCTAAAGGGCGAGCACGTCTTGTTTTTGCCCCTCTTATCCGGGAAATCCCGGGGAAAACCCCCTTGACAGTCTCAGCAACCTGCGGTATGTTTAATAGGCCTTTCTTTCGGTCCAGAGCACCGTTGCGGTCTCTGGTTGGGTGGGCATTTCTGTGGTCGTAAACGCAGTGGTTCTTTCCGGCCGTCTTCAGGCCGTCGCCGTTCGCTTTGCCTGAGAAGCACGTGTGATCCGCGCCGATGACGCGGCGCGAGAAACGGCAAGACGTGCCACATATCGTTCGTTGAGACAGGGCCTTATGACAAGGAACCGAAGGCCCGGCGAAGAAGTGGGGTCACGTGGGAACTCTGGAAAGAAGAAAGCGAGGGTAATTGCATGAAGAGCGCGATTCCTGTTCTTCTGACGGTCGTCTTGATGACGGCTGGTCAAGTCCTGGCCGACGCCATCACGGTGGACGCGGCGAAGGACAACTGGCTTGGAAATGCCGGCTGCAGCGGCAACTCCAACCGGGGTAACGGCGGCAAGTATTTCTACAGCGTGTCGATGGACACTGTCTCCACGGACACCATGGTGATCGCCTGGGACCTCCGCGGCGTCGCGTTGGGGCCGGGGCAGTACGTGGAGTCGGCCGGCATTCAGTTCTATTCCGCGGGCGGCGGCAACAACTTCGTGTTCGACGTGGCGGCCTATGCCTTGAAGAAGGCCTGGCAGGAGGGCACGGCGGGAGCCCCCGGCTACGGCGGAACGGGCTACCCCTGGGGCCCCGCCAATGTCGGCGACTGCACGCAGAACTACCAGATCGTCTCCGCGACGGACCCGGACTCCGGAGGCTGGGTGGCCCTGGCCGCGGATGGGACGCCCTGGGGTGGGCTGGGCGCCACGGGCACCGACGACTGCGACCAGACGCGCCCGATGACCACCGGCCAGTGGACGGCCGTCGGCGTCGGCGACATGGTCCCGCTGGGCAACGCCATCTCCCTGTCCGCGGACGGGTGCGGCATTGTTGAGGATTGGATCACCGGCGCCCTGGACAACAACGGGATGGTCATTATCCTGACCGGCCGGCGAGACCTCGGCAGCGTGGGCCACATCGCAACGCGCGAATACACCGTGGCCGACCCGTCCGGAGCGCCGGGACCCTATGCGGCCGAGCTGACCCTCAACATCGTTCCCGAGCCGACGTGCTTCGGCCTGCTCGGCCTCGGGCTGGTGGGTCTGCTTCGCCGCAGGCGCGGCTGACCGACAGCGCCGTCAACGCACGGAAGCGCCCGGTGGAAGAGCCGTTTGCGGCCCCGGACCTCCGGGCGCCGGATGCGGCGCACTCTTCGACCAGTCAGCAGGGCGGGGGACTTGTCCCGGCACAGCCGAAGGCGACGCCGGAACCCGCCCGCCAAGGCCCTGCCCTTGGGTGGCATCCCCAAGGCTGTGTTTGGCTCCCCGGCAAATCCGAAACTCGAAACAGGTCCGATCTCTCCCGGCCGGGGGCGCTGGGGGTTGAGGAATCGCTATTGACAGCGTATTGGCTTGCACTTAGTCTGCCGGAGACTCAGCCGAACAAAGGGTCGAACGTCGGCTTCGGTTGACCTTTCTGACGCGATCGGGATCACAGGGAAGCGTCCGCTGCTGTCACTGGAGCGGCGAGTCACGCACACAGGCTGGGCATGGACCGGCGGTCCGGAGACACGTTGCGGAAACGGGGAAGGGCCATGAAGACGAAGATCATCGGGCTGGTTGTACTGCTTGGAGCCGTTGCCGGCGTGCGGGGAGATGAGGTCTGGGTCGGGAAACTGCCGTATCAGGGCGTCCAGATCACGGGGTACACCAACGGCTTCATCGAGTTCGAGATAGGGACCCAGCAAATCAGGAAGGCCAACGAGCAGGTCAGCAGGATCGTGCTGTCCGGGTCCGCCCAGCTCAACCGTGCGGAGGAGCTCCTTTCGGCAGGCAAGTACGCCGAGGCCGTCCAGGCATACCGGGAATGTCTTGTGAATGCCAAGCCGGGCTGGAAACGTGACCTCGTTAGGGCCCGGCAGTTGCTCGCGGAGCATTACAAGCAGAGGTCATCTGCCCCCAAGCCCCCGGAATCCCGACCGGCCAAGGCGGCTGAGCCAAATTCCTCGCGGATCATTCACGAGGAAACGCCGAGCTCAGGATCGCAAGCGGACGAGCCCGGGCCCGAAGACCTCCTCAAGGACATGCCGGAGCCGCCCGACTGCTCGGAGATGACGTCCCTCCAGGCCGAGTTGGCTCGAACGGCCTATCTCGAGAAGCTCAAGACCAGGCGAGAATCCCTTGTCGGCAGAAAGGTCTCCTGGAAGCTGAGGGTGAAGGACGTCTCGCGAGAGGGGAAATCGTCGTCCCCACGTCCCCTTCCCCACGATCCCGCGCCCGGGGGAACATCGCGGGGCGTCGTATTGAAGGCCGTTTCCGAGCTGGGCACGGAGGTGGAAGTCGTTTTCCCCGAGTCCAGGCTGCCGGAGCTGGCCAAGCTCCCGAAGAACGAGGTGGTCAGGGTGTCCGGGGAGGTTATCAGATGGGACGGCACCATTCGATTGCGAGGTGCATCCGTTGATCTTACCGGAGCAAGGTACCTCTTCTTCGGGGTCGCCGAGCCTGGAGACCACAATGTGTTCCTGGTGGACAAGAGCGGCTCGATGATGGAGACGTTTGACATCGTCCGGACTGAACTGCGCCGTACCATCAAGGCCCTTAAGGCCGAACAGAGCTTTCACGTGGTCTTCTTTTCCTGGGGGCCGCCCAAGGAGCTCCCTGAAGAGCAGTTGGTCTACGCAACCGAGGGGAACAAGCAAAAGGCCTTGGAGGGCATAGACAGGATCCAACCATCGGGCCAGACCGATCCGTTTCCCGCCCTCGAGAGGGCGTTCGATGCACTGAAGCAGCGCAGAGGGGGTGGATCCCGCTGTGTGGTGTTCCTGCTCACCGACGGCGACTTCGAGGACAACGACAGGGTCGTGGCGAGGATCAGGGAACTGAACAAGGGGCGTAAGGTGAAGATAAGCACGATCCTGTACAGGTTCCACACCTCCGAAGCGAAGCGCGTGCTGCAGCAGATCGCCACGGAGAACGGCGGGAATTTCCGGTTCGTTACGCCCCTTGAATGGGGAGATTAGAGCCTCCTTCGGAAAATGGCGACCGTCCCGGGTTGTCCCCTGCCAGACGGTGCTGTCGTCGTGGATGCTGCTGGCGACGGGTGCCTGCCGGAACGTGCGGGGTTTGACGGATTCGGCCTTGGCGCGGATCGCCGCCAACGAGGTGGCCAACCGTCCCGGTCGGATCGAACCCCGCGTCCTGAAGCGCCGCCGCCATCGATATCCTCTCATGCGGAAACCACGCGAGGTGCTCCGTGCCCAGATGACGCACACGTAATTACCATATATGGAAAGGCTTGCGGACGGCAGTGCCATTCGGGTCAGGAACCTTATCCGCCGCGTCGCGAAGCCGGATTCCCGGGACATCATACCGATTCCCGTTGACATGGTTCGTCTGCCGCCGCCTGTCGGCCGTTTCGGCCGGGAGGGGTGTCAGGCCCCGGCAGGCGGGCAGGGTCTAATGGTCCCGGGATTGCGCCAAGAGCATGCGGCAGTTGCCGGCCGTGCCGCCGGCACGTCCGGCGCTCGATTATCCCACGACCCGATTCGGCTGGCAACCGTTGTCCGGCCGCCTTCGTGAGGCCCGTTCACGGGCCTTTGCCCAGCCTGCCGGCGGGGTGTAGCCCAGGGCCTGTGGCCCTGGGGCGGCTGGCCCCGAAACCCCTTCCCCTCCCCGCCCCGTTAACGGGGCGGGGAGGGGAAGGGGGAACAAAATGTGGCCCGCTCCCAAGCCCGGCCTACAAGGCCGGGCCTGCACCCCGCCTGCCGGCGGGGCCAATGCCCGTGAACGGGCATCAACCCGGGGACGCCGGCGGAAGGGCAGCGCAGACGTCTGCCAGCCCGAAGGGCGAGGGGAAGGGCTCCGGAACCTCTTCCGCCGGCCCCGCGGAAGCCGGCCGGGGCCGTCCACCCGCCGATCCCACGCTCAAGGAGGGCGACCCGCGAACGGCACGCGGGTCGCCCTCCTTGGGCGTGCCACCCAACGCCGCAGACTATCCAGTGGGGGTTCGGGGGACACAATACACAACTCGCCGGTAAACGTACAGCGGAGTACACGCCCGAAGCGGGGTGATCGTGGCACGGGGGTTGCGGAACGGCGATGGAGGGTGAGGGATGGGGATCAGGCCTGCGGCTGCCGCCGGCCGGGGGACTGCCAACCGCCGGCGCAGCTCCCCCCGGATCGCGCTGAGCGGCCGGCCGCCGTTCCCTTGGATCCGGAACTGCGGATCAGGGCCCAATAGCCCGACACCTCGAAGTCCAGCCCGGCGACGGTCCGAGCGGGGCGGGCGGCGATAACCTGCAAAATCATTACAGGAGTTATGCCTGTTTACAAGCCTCCGGAAGAAACAGGCGTAAACGCGTTTAGCATATGCTGCAATAAGCTTTTATGTGCGTTTCGGGGGTGTTTACATTCCGGGGTTTTGTAAACACCCCCCCCCTGCGGGGGGGGCCTTCGGGCGAGTCGCGGATGGGGGGACGCAGGCGCATGCGAAGGCACCGTGTCCGGCGACGGAAGCGCTCCCCTACGGGTCGCGGCTAAACAGGTACGACGTCACCAACCCTGGCGTCGCCGGCGTCAGGCGTAGGGCGAGCAACTGGTTTGCTCGCGGAAAGGACAGGCTCTTTCTCTGGAACCGCGGGGGCCGCCGAGAACGCGGAGAACAGATTGAACCGGAGGAGCAACCTGCCGCAAACCTCCGCGCCCTCCGCGCCCTCTGCGGTTCTACTTGCTTCTTCCCTATTCCACCACCACCGCCGTGCCGTAGGCGACGATCTCGGCGGCGCCGCCCATGAGCATGGAGGTGGTCAGCCGGGCCGCCACGATGGCGTTGGCGCCAAGCTGGGCGGCCTCGGCGACCATGCGGTCGAGCGCCTGCTCCCGGGACTCGCCCATCAGCTTGGTGTAGTCGGTGATCTCCCCGCCGATCATGTGCCGGAAGGCGGCCTTGATGTCCTTGCCGATGTGCCTCGCCCGGATGGTGTTGCCCCGGACCAGCCCGAGAACCTTCACGACGGTCTTGCCGGTGATGCCTTCGGTCGTCACGATCATCATCGCTCGATCTCCCGCGAGTACTTGTCCGATTTCCGCACCGCCAGCCGCTCGCGCAGCAGCGAGACGAACAGGATCACCACCCCGAACACCAGCGCCACCACGCCGATCTTGACCACCAGCGCCACCTTCGGGTCGGTGACGATCCCCTCGATCAGCTTGAAGGCCCCGTAGCACAGCAGCAGGATGGACCCGACCGACAGCAGGATCCACCCCACGCCCCGCTCCAGGCGGTTGTACACGCCCGCCCAGTAGCGCTGCAGATCCACATCCGTGGGCTCGGTGAACTTGATCATCGCCAACTCCTCCTGCAGGGCCGTCAGCTCCGCCAGCCGGTCCGTGCAACCCAGGCAGCCGGAAAGGTGCTCCTGGAGCCGCCCGCGGTCCTGCTCGGACAGCTCGCCGTCCACGTAGGCCGCCAGCATCGGCTCGTAGTCCCGGCAATTCATACCCGTTCCCCCGCCAAGAGTTCCCGCAGCGCCCGCCGGGCGGCGTGCAGCCGGCTGGTCACGGTCCCGACCGGCACGGACAGCGATTCGGCCATCTGGCGGTAGGACATCTCCTGAAAGTGCTTCATGACGATCACCTCGCGGTGGGCGGTCGGCAGGCTCATCACCGCCCGCCAGATGCGGTCGATCCGTTCGCTGCGTTCGGCCAGCAGGGACGGATCGGGCTCGCCGGACGGCAGCGGGAGCGACTCGATCGGCTCGTCCGGCCCGCGCCGGAGGCGCTTGCGCAACTGGCTGACGCAGACGTTGCGGAGAATGGCGGCATACCACGTGTAAAACGCCGACCGGCCGTCGAAGCGGCCCATGGCCCGCCACGCGCGGACGAAGGCATCCTGCGACGCGTCGAGGGCGTCGCTGCGGTTGCCCAGCAGGCCGTAGGCCAAGCCGATGGCCCTGCCGGCGTGGGCCCGGACCAGTTGACCGAACGCGGCCTTGTCGCCCGCCCGGCACTGTCCGATCAGCGTGCGTTCCGCATCGTCCATGGACGTCCTGGCGCCTCTGCACCTCCACCGGTATAGACCGCGCCGCCGCCGGCGATGATCGCCGATTGCCCCGACCTTTTCGAAATGATTCCGCCGGCCGCTCAGCCCATCTGCCGCAGGATGTGCCAGTAGGCCCCGCGGGCGCCGTTGGCGATGGCCTCGGCCAAGGGTGTGTTGTCGTTGTAGTTGTGGTCCCCGGCCGCGGCGCCGGGGGCGTCGATGGCCAGGGCGGGCTTGAAGAATCGCTCGTCGTCGCCGATCAGGTCGCGGACCAGGGCGGCGGGGCTTTCGCCCAGGGCGGAGGAGATGTAGAACGTCGGCAGCAGCAGGTCCACGGGCCCGTCGTAGTGCCTGCGGATGGAGGGGTTTGCCTCCATTGGGCCCTCGGCCGCGATGAGATCGACGATGGGCAGGTGCGGGTAGACCCGCACGCCCAGCGCCGCCCCGATCGCGTCGGCGTCCAGGCCCTCCATGAAGCCGATCGTCTCGGCCAGCGTCTCCGACGTCTCGCCAGGCCCGCCCAGCAGCAGGTCGAACATGGCCGCCATGCCGTGGTCCCGGCACAGGCGGGCGGCGGCTTGAATGTCCTCGGGCCCGTGCGGGTGGCCGTAGGAGGCCAGCATGGCGGCGGCGGCGGAGTCGCCGGTGAAGTTGATGCCCACGCACCCCGCCTGCGCCATGGCCGCCGCCAGCTCGGCGTCGAAGGGGGTCACGGCCAAGTAGGCGTACCACCGGACCCGCCTGCCCAACCCGCGGGCGGACAGCACCTTGCAGACCGCCATGGCGTGCTCGCGCGGGATGTTGAATTCGCCGTCGCACAGGTGCAGCACGTCCACGCCCTGGCGCAGGAGGGACTGCACCTCATCGGCGACCTCGACCGGCGCCCGCGCCCGGACCCGCGGGCCCTTCGCCAGCCGGTCCGCACAGTACACGCACCGGCGCGGACAGCCCCGCTTGGTCTCCACGCCCCCCTGTCCGCCCAGGCGGAAGTACTCCCAATTGTCCAGGACGTCCCGCGCTGTGGGCACACTGAACGGATCCGACCACGCGGGCGCGTTGCACTGCACCTTCCCTTCGACTTCCTCTCCCACCCCCACGCCCACGCGCTGCGCCGCGTGGGAGGTATTCCAGACCAACCCCGGAACGCGATGGTACTCTCCCCCTCCCGTCACCTCCCGGTACAGCTCCACGATCGCCCTTTCCCCATCCCCCCGAATCCCGAAGTCCGCCCCGACGTGCCGGACGATCCGCCGGCCGAAGATCGAGAACCCCACCCCGCCCAGGACGATCGGGGCGTCGGTCAAGGCCCGGATGGCGCCCACCATCTCCGCCAACTCCGGCAGGAACGACTTGCCACTGGGCCAGAAGCAGTCGTCCACGTTGCGGAAGCTCAGCCCCACCAAGGCCGGGGCGGCCCGGCGGAAGTGGTCCGTCAGGTATTTGGCGGGGTCATCCGCCAGGGGCAGGTCCACCACCTCCGTCTCGATCCCGGCCGCCCTCGCCGCCGCCGCCACGTACGCCAGCCCCAACGGCGCGATCGGCGGGCTCATCCGGTTGGTGTTGATCAGGCTGAGCATGGGTCACCTGGCGCCGTGTCTAGGGGCGCCGCCAGGAGGTCGGTTCGGCGGTCGCACCGAGCTTCAGCAGCTCCAGCGTCTCGGACGCCAGGGTCTGATTGTAGTCGAACAGCACGAACCCGCCCGTGTGGAGTTGGCGGGCGATCTGGATCTGCTGGAGCGTCCCGTCGGACGTCTGGCCCAGCGTGGCGCCGATCCCCGGCATCAGCGGTATCCTCCCGCCGATCCACCCGGCCGATTGTCTGGTCCAGTCCTCGAACGCTGCCGGGATGTGGGTGTACTGCATAGGGCAGACGAAGTCGAGATAGCCCCGCTCCACCCAGAGCTTCCAGTCCTGGGCCACCTCGTCCCGGGCAGTGGGCCAGTGGTGGAACACCGCCGCCGAGATCAGCACCCCGGGCCTCACCTGGCGCGCCTGCCGGGCGACCTCGGCCACCACGGCGGTGATGTTGTCGCGGCGGAACTGGAGGTACCGCTCCCGCAGCGGGCCGGTGCGGACGTCGTCGGGCCAGCGCTCGACCTTGACCTTGCAGGCGGCCTCGAATCGCGACCGGCACCCGGGGCAGTAGCAGCCTTGCGGGCCGGGGTAGCGGATGTAATCGAAGTGGATCCCGGCCACGTCGTACTTGCGGGCGATCTCGACCATGGCGTCGATCTCAAGCTGGCGGTTGGCCGGGTGCGACGGGCACAGCCACGGGAGCGTCTGCCCGGCCGGGTCCTGCTGGAGCCGGCCCGCCTCGCGCAGTCGCTTCTCGGCGTCCCCCTGCAACCTCCACCACAGCCGCCAGTTCACCCGCCAGACGTGCACGGCCACGCCGTGTTTCTTCGCGGCGGCCAGGCATTCGGCCAACTGGTCGCCCTTCTCGGCCACCAGCGGCGCTTCGGGGAGCACGTCGGACTTGTAGGCGGCGGCGTTGCCCCAGCACATGTTGGGCAGGATCGCGTTGAAACCGGCCTCGGAGAGCCGCTGGATGGCGCGGTCCCACGTCCAGCCCGCCACGCCGGCGGGATCGTGGCACCACACCGCCCGGAACTCGCCTGGGCGGGCCGGGACGCTCAGCCCGTACGCCTGCCGGTACGCCTGCTGGGCCTTGGCCAGCTCCTCGGCGGCCAGGACCATGTCGCCGTACTTGATCGCCGCCCGGGCGTCTCGGGCGAGCCCCTCGGCCCGGGCCAGCTCGGCCAGGACCTTCGCCTTCCGCGCGGGGTCGGCCTGGGCGTTGGCGCGGACGGCGGCGGAAAGCTCCGCCGGCCCGCCCATCCCCGCCAGCCGACCCAGGCCCTCCAGGCGGTGATCGCACACTTCCTTCCATGCGCCGCCCCAGATGCCTCCGAGCATCTCCAGCAGCAGCCGGTCCTTGCCTGTCGGGTCGGCGTGGGTGAGCACGTGGCCGACGGCCAGGCCGTTGGCGTTTTGGGTCACGGCGGGCTCGGAGGTGAGCTCCCCCTGCCCGTCCGCCCAGCGCCCCACCACCCGCGTTCCCGCCAGCGGCTGGAGACGGTGGGCGATCCACGAGCCCTGGACCGCCCGGACGGGGTCGCGATCCTCCCGGCCCTGGAAGACGATGGCCTCCAGCGGGCGGGCCTGGGTCCCCCCTTCGATGGCGCCGCCGGCGCGGACGCCCAACAGCGACCCCAGCGGCTCGGGCAGGTGGTAGCAGACCAGCAGCTTCCCGCCACCGTCCACGAATCGGCGGATCTCCTTGGCGGCGTCGGCGGGCAGGACGGGGTTGAGCGGCAGGATGGCGACCTTCCTGCCGGCCAGCGCCCCGGCCGCCACGGCCTGGTCGTCGACGATCTGGTAGCCCAGGGCGAGCCGGTCCAGGGAATCCGCCATCAGCCGGACGTACTCCCCCACGCCCTCTTCCCGGCCGACGCCGGCGTCGTTGCGATAGATCGCCACCTGAGCCGCGCGGACGTCGGCGCGGATGCCGGATACGACCACCGACCGGTCATCCTCACTGTGGCGAAGCACGGCCAGGCGAAGCCGGTCCACCCCGCCCCAGCCGCCGGGGCGGCCCTCGCTGGAGAACTCCTTCCGCCGCAGCCGGACCGTCCCGCCGCCGGAGGGGGCATACACGTGGCCGGAATACCACCCCGCCCCGCTGTGGAGGTAGACCAGCAGGGACGCTCCGCGATCCCCGTCGGGACGGACCTCCAGCAGCAGCGACCGCATGTTGGACAGGTCCCACGTCCCGGCCACGTCCCAGGCGACGCGCCACTCGGTGTGGCGGGAGAAGTTGGCCGGCAGCTTCACCCCCGTCTCCCCGGCCACCTCCACCGGCGGGGTCCCCGCCTCGGCCGGCCGCCACGCCGCCCGGGCGGCAGCGGCGGAGGGGTACCGGCAGTCCAGCAGGACCAGCCCCTCCGGCGGCGCGGCTTCGCCCGCGGCCAGGACACACCCGAGCAATGCAGCGGCGCTTGCGGAGATCATCGCGGCTCCTTTCGTGTGGTGACGGGTTCCAGTGCTCCTTTCCCTGTAACACGAGGGATGGGGTACCGTCCCGATGTTCATCGGCAGGGGATATCCGCACCCGCCCGCGCCGAACGGCAACGTTCAGCAGCGGGGAGTTCGCCGTTCGGGTGCCATGGTCAGGCGTTGTTTGCCTGACCATGCGGGGCGTCGCACCGGGGGAGACAGCATGGTTACGCGAACAGCGCGTAACCATGGCACCCGCTACGTGTGGTAGTCGGCGTTGATGGTGATGTACTCCCGCGACAGGTCGCAGGTGTACGCGGTGAACCGGCCGGCGCCCAGGCCCAGGGTTGCCTCGATCACCACCGGATCGCCCGCCAGGTGCTTCTCGACGGCCTTGACGTTGAACGGGCGCGGGCGGCCGCGGGCGAAGACGACCGTCCCACCGATCTTCACCGACAGCTTCTGGGGGACGACCTTGGCGGCGCTTTTGCCCAGGGCCATCACGATCCGGCCCCAGTTGGGGTCGCCGCCGTGGACGGCGGTCTTGACCAGCGGCGAATCGGCCACGCTCATCGCGGCGATCTTCGCTTCCGCATCGGTGCGTGCACCGGCGACGCTCACCTGGATCAGACGCGTCGCGCCCTCCCCGTCGCGGGCCATCGCCATCGCCAGGGCGGTCAGCACCTCGGCCAGGGCGGCGGCGAACTTGCGGTAATCGGCTGACGCCGCCGGGATCCGCCGGCCCGCCTTGCCCGAAGCCATCACCACGGCTGTGTCGGAGGTGGACTGGTCCGAATCGACCGTGACGGCGTTGAGGCTGGCCTCGACGGCGGGGACGAACGCCCGCCGCAGCAGCGGCGGGGCGATGTCCGCGTCGGTGGTGACCACCGCGATCATCGTCGCCAGCGACGGGGCGATCATGCCGGCGCCCTTGACGATCCCCGCCACGGTTACCTCCTGCCCGCCGATGCGGGCCTGGGCGACGGCCGACTTCTCGCACGTGTCGGTGGTCATGATCGCCCGCAGCGCGGCGCGGTCGTTCCGGCGGCCCAAGGCTTTGGCAGCCAGCGCGATCCCGTGGCGGATCTTGGCCATCGGCAGGAAGTGGCCGATGATCCCCGTCGAGGCCACCAGCATCTCACCGGCCTCGGCGCCCACCAGATCGGCGGCCTCCGCCGCCATCGCCCCCGCGTCCCGCAGGCCCTGCCTGCCCGTGCACACGTTGGAGTTGCCCGAGTTGACCACGATTCCGCGGATCTTCCCATACCCGCGCGGCAGCACCCGCCGGCACCAGAGCACCGGGGCGCCGACCACCTGGTTGGACGTGGTCATCAACGCCGCCGACGCCGGCTCGTCCGCGACGATCAGGGCGAGATCCTCCCGCACGGACGTCTTGATCCCGCACTTGACCCCGGCGGCGGTGAAGCCCTTCGGCAGTGTGACGTGGTGGGTACGGGCCATTGACTGTTCTCCTTCGCCGGTCATCCGCTCAATACAGCCCCGTCGTCTCGTCCAGCCCGAACATGAGGTTCATGTTCTGGATCGCCTGGCCGGAGGCGCCTTTGACGAGGTTGTCGAGGGCGGAAAACAGCATGACCGTGCCGCGTTCAACGCGGGCGGCGATGTCGCAGAAGTTGGTGGTCGAGACGTACCGGGTGGCCGGCAGGATGTCGGTGCGGACCCGGACGAACGGGGCGTCGGCGTAGGCGGCCTGGAGGACCTGGACGACCTCCTCGGCCGTCACCGGCCGCGTGGGCCGGGCGTAGATGCTGCACAGCATGCCGCGGTCCATCGGGCACAGGTGGGGGACGAACAGGACCTGGGATTCGATCCCCGTCGTGTCCGTGATCACCTGGTCCATCTCGGGCATGTGGCGGTGGACGCCGGGGGCGTAGGGCTCGAAGTTCTCGTTGCGGTGGGGGAAGTGGAAGGCGGGGGCGGCCTTCCTGCCGGCGCCGGAGACGCCGCTGATGGCGTTGACGACGATGCCCGTCGGCTCGATCAGCCCCGCCTTGATCACCGGAATCAGCGGCAGGGAGGCGCAGGTAGGGTAGCAGCCGGGGTTGGCGATCAGGTCCGCCGAGGCGATCTGCTCGGCGAAGTACTCCGGCAGTCCGTAGACGGCCTCCGCCAGCCGGGCGGCGTCGGCGTGGGGGCAGTACCACTTCTCGTAGACGGCCCGGTCGTGCAGCCGGTAGTCCGCCGACCAGTCGATGACGCGGACGCCGGCATCCCGCAGGGCGGGCACGTAGCTCATGGCGACCTTGTGCGGGACGCACAGCAGGGCGACTTCGGCCCGCCGCGCCAGCTGGGCGGGATCGTAGAGCTGCTGGTCCATCTCGACGGTCTTGGACAGCAGGGGGTAGAAGCCGGTGATGGGCCCGACTTCCTCCGCCGGCCCGTAGATGCCGACCAGCTCGGCCGCGGGGTGGCGGAGGAGAATCCGGATGGCCTCGAAGCCCGCGTAGCCGCTGCCGCCGATCAGGGCGACGGATATCTTCGACTTGGTCTTCCTCATCGGGTGGCTCCCTGTGGTCTGCATAGAAAAGCCCCGACACTCGAAGGGGCGCCGGGGCTTGTGAAGATTGTCCTGGTGGCCTTACCGCTTGGAGAACTGGAAGCCCTTGCGGGCGCCCTTTCGGCCGTACTTCTTGCGCTCGACGATACGGGCGTCGCGGGTGAGCAGTCCTTTCTCGCGGAGGGCGTGCTCGGCCTCGGGGATCGCCTTGACCAGTGCCCGGGCCAATCCCAGCTTGACCGCGTCGGCCTGGCCGGTGGTGCCGCCGCCATTGACGTTGACCCACACGTCATAGGACTTGAGGGCGCCGGCCGTCTGGAGCGGGCTGCGGGCTTCGGCGCGGTCGCGGTCGCCCTTGAAGTACTCGTCCACGTCGCGCTTGTTGACGAGGATCTTGCCGGACCCGGGGCGGATGCGGACGCGGGCGACGGCGCTTTTGCGCCGGCCCATGCCCCAGATGAACGTCTTGGACCCTTCCCCCGAGGGGATGGTGGAGGCCGGGGCCTCGGCGGCGGTCTCCTCGGCCGCGGGCGCCGGCGGGGTCGTCTTCGGGGTGTTGGCGGCTTCTTCCGTCATATCTCTGACCTTCCTGCCAGGTTACAGTTCCATCGTCTCCGGCTGCTGGGCCTGGTGGGGGTGCCCCGGCCCGGCGTAGACCTTCAGCTTGGTGAGCATCTGCCGGCCAAGGCGGGTCTTGGGCAGCATGCGCCGGATCGCGTCGGTGACGATCCGATCCGGGTGCTTGGCCCGCATCTCCTCCGCCGTCAACGACTTGTGCCCGCCGGGATAGCCGGTGTACCAATCGTATTCCTTCTGGGTCCACTTCGAGCCGGTCAGGGCCACTTTCTCGGCGTTGATCACGATCACGAAGTCGCCGGTGTCCACGTGCGGCGTGTACTCGGGGCGGTGCTTGCCCATCAGCATCGTCGCCACCTTTGTCGCCAGCCGGCCCAGCACCTTACCCGAGGCGTCCACCACGTACCACTTCGCGGCCACCTCGCCGGGTTTCGCCATGTAGGTCTTCATTTCGCTTCCCGTGTTCACATACCGTCCCTGTCGGGACAAGAGCCACATATTCTTGGCGCTTCACCCCGCGATGTCAAGGCCTTTGCGCAATATTGTGCCGGCGGATACGCCTTGCCCGCCGTCTGCCATTTCGGCGTTCGCACCGGAACGCTGTAGAGAATCTCACCCCTCCGTTTAGCGGCGGTCGGAACGACCGCCCTCTTCTTCTTCTCGTCCCCCCTCACGCGAACAACCCTCCCGGACTCGGCTCGGGGATGTACCCGTTTTCGGCGAAATACCGGATCGCCTCCTCGATCGACTCGAACACCGCGGTGGCGGTCTCGGTGACGAACGGGGACTGTGGCGCCGCCGACGGCCAGATCACGAACACGTCCTTGCCCGCCTCGTGGGCGTGCTGGAGCTCGCGCTCGACGCCCGAGGAGATCGCCGCCCGCGCCGGCCCGCCGCCGGCCCGGCCGGGCAGGCCGGGAATCAGGGAGATGATCATGTCCGACTGATCGATCAGCTTGAAGTCCCGCGCGTAGATCTGCCCGTCGATGTCGGGGATGATCCCCACCAGCTCGGCCGTCTCGAACTCCACCTCCCGCCCGTCGACGCGGAGGGTGACCAGCCGCCTGCCCGCCTTGGCGGCGGCGAGGGCCTCGACGGCGAGGGGCTTCTCCTCCAGGTCGCCCGGGTCGAAGCAGGTGAAGTACTTCCGCATGGCCGTCCGCAGGCGGTGGATCTCGGCCGCGACGGCGGCGTCGCCAACGACGTTGGACATGGGGAAGCTCAGGTACGCCTTGCGGAACTGGGGCGCGAAGATCAGCTTGGCCAGCTCGGTGGGGTTGGGCCCGTGGATGCCGCGGGCGAGGATGTAGAACCGTCCGTGCCCGCGGACGATCTCGGCCAACAGCTCCGTGGCGAGGGTCTCCTCCTCGCGCCAGACCATCAGGTCCTTCAGGTTGTGGTCGGTGTGCCCGTCGCGGCGGAGCCGGGCGTGGACGCGGTCGATGTTGTCCACCAGCACCACGTACAGGTCGGCGTCCAGCTCCTTCATGATGTCGTGGTCGAACCCGTAGAACAGCCCGTGGCGCCAGCGGAAGGTGGCGTGGGTGTTGACGATCACGTTCGCCTGGCGCGCCGCCTGGGCGAGCACGTCCTTGAACACGCTCCGCCGAAGCGCCGTCAGCCGGGACAGCGGCAGGTTCAGGATCCGCCCCTGCGGCACGTCCGGGGCCTCGGCGTACATCATCTCGCCGACATTATAGACGGCGACCTGCCGGCCCATTCTCTCGGCCGCCGCCGCGGTCTGGGCCAGAAACTCCGCCTTGTCCAACCCAACCTGTCCGGTGACGACTACTCGCATGGCGGCGACTGTACTCCAGCCCGGCAAGGGCAGTCAATTCTACGCGCCTCCGCGGGCGGGGGCGGGAATCGGGGAGGATTGGGGATTGGACGACAGAAGAAGACTGCGAAACCGCGTTGCCGGGCCGGCGCGCCTGTCACAGAGTCCGGGCTGCGGGTGGGGTCACCGCGCTGTCGGTGGCGTTTCGCATTCGGGAACGGCGGCGGGAGCAGCCGGCAACGCTTGCGGATTCGCGGTTCTTCCCGCCCGCCCTTACTCATCCGTCCCCGCCGTTTCGGCCGGCTGGGTCGTCGGGGGGGGGCCTTGTTGCTGGAGGCGGGCGGTCAGGACCCGGACGTGCTCGTTGAGGCGCTG
>DASRZG010000426.1:0-5642 GCA_035686585.1 Phycisphaerae bacterium | reverse complement strand
TCGACGCTGCCTTCCCACAGGGGCACGCCGGACAGGTACGCCCCGCGGCAGATGGCGTGGGCCCCGACGGGGCTGGTCAGCAGGATGAACCCCGCACACAAGATCGCCTTGACGCCCATGGGCCAGTCGGACGCCCGGAAGACGACCCCGAGCAGGATCATGCAGGTCCCGAGCGTGACGCACTTGGTCGCCGCCTGGGCGCGGTTGTAGATGTCGGGCAGCCGGACCAGGCCGATGCACCCGAACAGGTCGAACGCCAGTCCGATCCCGAGCAGCCAGTAGGAGAGGGTCTCAAGCATCGTACGGCCTGCCTTCCAGGTACTTGGCGAGGGCCAGGGAGCCGATGAAGCTGATCAGCGCCCACGCGATGGCGATGTTCATGTAGTATTCCCGCCCGGTCCACAGCGCCATGAGGCAGCAGAACCCGACGACGAGGGTCCCGAGGATGTCGATGGCGACGGTGCGGTCCGGGGCGCTGGGCCCGCGGGCAATGCGGAACAGGCACAGCAGCGAGCACAGCATCAGGACGCCAAAGGCAATCTGCTCGAAGAGGCTCATTCGAATATCCTCCTCAGGAGGGGCTCGAAGCGGCCGCAGATCTCCGCCGAACGCTTCGACGGGTCGGCGGCGGTGATGTTGATGCAGTGGATGTACAGGTCCTGCCCGTCGATGTCGACGGTCAGCGTCCCGGGGGTGAGGGTGATGCTGTTGGCGAGGAAGGTCTTGGCCATCTCGCTGCGGAGCGTGGTTTGGACCTTGACGATCCCGGGCCGGATGGGCACGTCGGGGTGGATGACGCGCAGGGCGACGTCGAGATTGGCTTTCATGCAGTAGTAGAAGAAATACGGCAGGTAGACCAGAAACAGCAGCCAGCGGAGCGGGTTGAGCATCTTGCCCAGATCGTCCGGAAAGATGCCGCCCAGCAGCGTCCCGACGATGAGGGCGAAGAACGCCCCCACACCGATCACCCAGGGATCGAGCTGCCAGAACAGCAGCATCCACAGGACGAAGACGGCCAGCAGGCACAGGATCCACTTCATTGGGCGGCTCCCATCAGCAGGGCCTCGCGGCCTCTCATGAGGATCTCACCGGCGGGGTCGAACAGGTACTGCCGCAGCGGGACGAAGGCGAGCCCGGCGACGATGCAGATGATCGCCAGGACCAGCATCGCCAGGCCCATGAGGGCGGGGGCCTCCTTGGCCTGTGCGGCCGGGCCGGACGGCTGGCCGTCCAGGGCGTAGCGCTGCACCTTGATGTACATCAGCAGCGTTCCCACGGCGACGCCGGCGGCGATCGCGCAGAGCGCCGGATGGCCCGCCAGGGCCAGGGCGAGGATGATGATCAGCTTGGAGAAGAACCCGTTGAACGGCGGGACGCCGGCGATGCTGAGCGCCCCGACGCGGCAGCAGAAGCTCGTCACGGGCATGCGTCGGGCCAGCCCGCCCATCTGCCGCAGGCGCCGCGTGCCGACCTGCTGCTCGATCGCCCCCGACGAGAGGAACAGCAGCGACTTGAAAGCGGCGTGATTGAACAGGTGGAACAGCCCGCCGAACAGGCACAGTCCGGCGACGGCCTTGTCGGGGGTGGCGCGGCTCATCACCTCGGCGGCCACGCCGAGGGCCAGGACGATGTACCCGGCCTGCGAGATGCTGCTGTAGGCCAGGAGGCGCTTGAGGTCCCACTGCCCCAGGGCGAGGAACATCCCCGCGACCATGGACAGCACCCCCAGGGCAATGAGGACGTTGGCGTAGTAGGGATTGACGCCGAGGACGTTGAAGACGATGCGTGCGAGGGCGTAGATGCCGGCGGCCTTGATCAGCACGCCCGAGAGCATGGCGGAGATGGGCGCGGGGGCCGAGGGGTGCGCGTCGGGCAGCCAGGCGTGGAAGGGGACCATGGCGGCCTTGAGGGCCAGCCCGGCCACCAGCGCCGCGGCGGCCAGCAGCACCGCCGGACCATTGGCCGGGATCTTCTGCAGCACCACCGCGACCTTGGCCATGTTCAACTGCCCGGTCAGCGAGTAGAGGATCGTCACGCCCAGCAGGATGAAGGCCGAGCCGATCGTGCCGAGCACGAGGTACTTGAACGCGGCCTCGAGCTCCTCGGACTCGCAGCCGAACCCGACCAGCGCGTAGGACGCGATCGCCGCGATCTCCAGGAACACGAACAGGTTGAACAGGTCGCCGGCGAGGACCACGCCGTTCATCGCGCCGGTCATTAGCAGGAACAGGGCCTCGAACAGCCAGACGCGGGTGAAGCGGCGCATGTAGGGCCGGGCGAACACGATCGACACCAGCGCCACGAGGTTGATCGTGACGGCCATGAGCTTGGTCAGCCCGTCGCAGAGCAGTTGGATGCCCAGCGTTCTGTCGGGGCCCCATCCGCCGACGTAGATGGGCTGCTGGACGTCCACGCGGAGCAGGGACACGGCGATCACGAGGTTCGCAAGCACAACCGCGCAGGCGAGCGGCGACGTGAGATATCGTCCGTTGCGCTGCTGCGGCTTTCCGGTGGGGAGGTTGGCCAGGACGGCGATGAGGAACGCCGCGCCCAGCGGGAGGATCACCAGCAGCGGGACGATCTGGGAGACGGTCATCCGCGGAGCCTCCGAATCCGGTCCATGTCGAACGTGCCGTACTTCTCGTACAGGCGGACCGCCATCGCGACCATCAGCGCGGTCAGACCCAGGCCGATGACGATGCTGGTCAAGACCATGGCCTGAGGCAGGGGGTCCACGGCCGTTCGGGCCAGCTCGGCGGCCGACTCGCCCTCGGCGAGGATCGGCGCCTTGCCCAACTGCCCCGTCCCCGTCGGGCTGCGATACCCCACCAGGACCAGCAGCAGGTTGACCGCGTAGTCGATCAGGAGGACCCCGAGGATGATCTTGATGACGTTCTTCTTCGCCACGACGGCGTAGATGCCGACCAGCAGCAGGGCGAAGGTCAGGATGTAGATTGCGATGCCCATGTCACAGCTCCTCCCCGCCCGTCAGGTCGGGCCTTGGGGCGAGGCGGAAGGCGGACAGGGCGAGGAACGCCCCGGCCAGTCCCGCGCCCACCTTGATCAGGATCGCCAGGTTGGACAGGGGGATCGCCCCTCCCGACGCCAGATGATGCCTCTGCCCGAGGGGGACGAAGTTGATGAAGAAATCCCCCGCCAGGTAGCCCAGGAGGGCCACGACCAGGAAGCCGAGCGCCCCGGCGGCGTCCGCCACGTGGCATGCGGGTCCGGTGATGAGCTTGCTCGACGACTCGCGGCCGAAGGACAGGACGACCAGGGCGGCCGCCGCCGCCAGGATCACGCCCCCGGCGAATCCGCCGCCGGGCGTCAGGTGCCCGGTCAGGGCGATGTAGATCCCGAAGACGGTGATGAACCCGCTGACCAGCCGGGCGGTGTTCTTGACGATGAGGGTCATGCCGCTTTGGTTCACGAGGGGGTGCCCTCCTCTTGATCGGGTGTCGAGGCGTCGCGTCGGCGTCCGATGCGCCGCAGGATCGCGTAGGCCCCGAGGATGGACACGAAGATGACCGTTGCTTCGCCGAGGGTGTCATAGGCCCGGAAGTCCAGCAGGACGGCGGTGACGGTGTTGACGGCGCCGGTCTGGTCGGCGCCTCGCTCGAGGTAATCGGCCGCGACGCCCGGCGGGACGGCGGCGTCGGGGGCGTGGCTCAGGACGGGCTGCCCGAAGGGCGGGAGGGTTCCTCCGCCTTGCTGCGGGATTCCGCGGCCGCCGATGGCGAAGAAGACCGCCGCCAGCAGCACGCCCGCGCCCAGCAGGACCGCGCCGGTTCGCAGGACGTCCCGGGCGGAGGTCACCGAGGTGTCGTCGCGCGTCAGGACGACGCGGATCAGCAGCACCAGGGCGACGACCTCGACGACCACCTGCGTGATGGCCAGGTCCGGGGCGCCCACCAGCAGGTCGATCACGCTCAGGGCAAACCCCGCCGCCCCCACCGCGATCACCGAGCTGAGCAGGTCCCGCGCCTCGACGGCCACCAGCGCCGCCAGCAGCATGAACGCGATCAACACGACGATGAAGAGCTCGATACCCATTTGCTACCTCGCAGCCAGAAGCAGGTAAACCAGCGTGACGGTCAGACCCAGCAGGCACCACGCGACGTAGAGGCTGACCAGCCCGGTGTGCGCCTTGCGGAGGACCTCGACCAGGGCGTGCCCGTACTTTCCCGACCAGTAATACGGGTCCATCGCCCCGCCCTCCCCGTGGGTGAGCAGCGGGCCGATGATCGGCAGCTTGCCGACGGTTTCATAGAAGTGCGTTCCCGGGACGCGGAAGCGGTCGTCCGCCGGAGCGGGGACCTCGCCCGCCAGGAACGGGCGGACCACGCGGATCTTGCCCTTCCGCGCCGATACCCACAGGAACCCCAGCCCGATGAGCAGCCCGATCAGGATCAGCCCGGTGGCCTGGGTGGGGCGCCACAGGCCCAGCCCGCCGGTGCCGACCCCGGCCAGGTCGGCCGAAAGACCCTCCCCCGTCGTTGCGGTGTCGGCGATCGCGGGCAGCAGCGCCCCGTTGATGAGGGACCCGGGCAGCAGCCCCAGCAGGACGCACGCCGCCGCCAGGACCACCATCGGGGCGGCCAGGAAGAAACTCTCTCGCGGGCGCGTGGTTGCATAGGCCGCGCCCTTCGGTGCGGGCGAAAGAAAGGCCGAGTAGATCACCTTTACGAAACTCGCCAGCGTCAGGGCGCTGCCGAAGACCGCCACGACCACCAGCGCGATCGCCAGCCCGGGCAGGGCCGTCCCCGACGCGGCCACCTCCAGCGTGCCCTGGTAAATCAGCCACTTGCTCACAAACCCGTTCAGCGGCGGCACGCCGGAGATCGCCATCGCGGCGATCAGCCCGCAGATGAACGTCACCGGCAGGCAGCGCCCCAGCCCGCCCATGTCCTCGAGCTCGTCGCTGCCGGCCGCTCGCCCCACCGACCCGCTCATCAGGAACAGACCCGACTTGTAAATGGCGTTGTTGATCATGTGGAACAACCCGCCGACGACCCCGATGGTCGTGCCGGTCCCGATGCCCAGGACCATGTAGCCGACCTGGCTGACCGCGTGGAACGACAGGAGCCTCTTGAGGTTGTGCTGCATCATGGCCATGAGCACGGCCGCCAGGATCGTCACCCCACCGGCCACCATCATGATCACCTGCATGGTCCCGTCCGGCTGGAACATCCGCAGCGAAAGCGTGGCCAGCAGGTAGATGCCGAGCAGCTTGTCCAGTGCGGCGGGCAGGTACGCCATGACGGGGGTGGGGGCGTCCTTGGCGATGGCGGGCAGCCAGGTGTGCAGGGGGATTGCCCCGGCCTTGGCCAGCGCGGCGATCAGGATGAGGGCGTAGACGACATAGCCCGTCGCGCCCATCGTGGCGACGGAGACCGCCCCGCGGGTCAGGGACCAGTTGTCCGACCCGCCGTCCATGGCGGCCAGCAGCGCCACGGCCAGCAGGAGGCACGCGTCGGCGAACCCGAGCACCCCGTAGGCCTTGGCGGCGCCGGTCCTGGCGTCGCGGCGGCCCTGGTTGACCATCAGGAACAGCATCAGCGTGACGATCTCCCACCCGACCACGAGCACCAGGAGGTTGCCGGCGAGGGCGACGATGCACGTGCCTCCCAGGGCCCACAGCA
>DASRZG010000425.1:0-3014 GCA_035686585.1 Phycisphaerae bacterium | reverse complement strand
CCAAGTTTTGGTTTTTGGCCAACTACGGTAGAATAAGGACTTACGATCAATCTAGCGCTGCCATACTAGTTCCCGTGTTCCCAGTTCCCAGTTCCCAGTTCCCGGTTCCCGGTTCCCAGTTCCCAGTTCCCGGTTCCCGGTTCCCGGTTCCCAGTTCCCGGTTCCCGGTTCCCGGTTCCTGACCTCTTCTACCCAAGCAACTTCCGCAGTTTGGCGTTCGCCCGCTGGCGGAGGTTCTCGCTCTTGCCGGTGCCGTGCCGGCGGGCGAGGGCGTGCAGGAGGCGGTCCATCTCGGCCGCGTCCACGGGCAGCTCGACCGGCTTGGACTTGAAGCCGGCCAGGTAGATGGCGTTGGACAGCTCCAGCTCGTTGATGCCGTCGGTCCCGCCGGCCTTCAGCGGCGTGCCCTTCAGGACGTGGTCCACGAAGGCCCGCGTGATGGCGATGTGGCCGCCGGAGGACTTGGGCAGGGGCACGTCCTTCCAGGTGGTCTTGGGCGAGCCGAAGCCTTCCTTGGCCGTCATCAGGTGCTTCCGGATCGACGTGTTGACCTTGCCGTGCCGCAGCGTGCCGCGCTCGGCGATCAGCGTGCCGCGGTCGCCCGCCACCAGCAGTTGCTCCATCCCCGGTGCCTCGGCCGTGGTGGCGTAGATGTAACCGGTCTTGCCATTGCCGTAATCGAGGATGGCGTTGGCGGTGTTCTCCACCTCGATCCGGTGATGCCGCGTGTCCACCGTCGCCACCACCCGCTTGGGCCGCCCGCCCATCCACAGGAACAGGTCCAGCGAGTGGGGGGCCTGGTTGATCAGCACCCCGCCGCCCTCGCCGTCCCAGGTGCCGCGCCAGGTGCCGGAATCGTAGTAGCTCTGCGTGCGGTACCAGCTCGAGCAGATCATCTGGATGCGGAAGACCTCGCCGATATCGCCGCGCTCGATCATCTGCCGCATCCGGATCATCTCGGGCCGGTTGCGCTGCTGGAACATCACCCCGAAGGCGACGCGGCGCTTCCTGCACTCGGCCACCATCGCCCGGGCCGCCCCGATGGACGAGGCGATGGGCTTCTCGCAGAGCACGTGCAGCCTCCGCCGGGCGGCCTGGATGGCCAGGACGGGGTGGTCGTAGTGCGGCGTGCAGATCAGCACCGCGTCGATCAGCCCGGAGTCCATCATCTCCTCCGGGTCGGTGAAGCAGGCGACGTTGTACTGTCCCGCCGCGGCCTGGGCCTTTTCCGCGACGATGTCGGCGACGGCCGTGATGCTGAACTTCGGCGACTTCGCGTCGGCGATCAGCCGCGCGTGCCCCCGGCCCATGTTCCCGCAACCGATGATCCCGAAACGAACCTTTTTCATGTCGGATGTCCTTTCAAGCGTCCGGCAGTCTAGAAGAACAGGCACGAAAAGCGAAAGTCGAAATTCGAAGCACGAAATTCGAAACGAATTCAAAAACGGGAAACTGCCCGGGTTCACTGACTTGCCCCCTCGGGGAGTGACCCGGCCTCTTCTTCTTTCGAGGTTCGTGTTTCGGATTTGTTTCGGATTTCGTTATTCGAAGCGAATTCGAAAACGGCGAACTGCCCGGGTTCACTGAAGTGACCCGGCCTCTTCTTTCGAGGTTCGGATTTCGTTATTCGAGTTTCGTGCTTCTTCTTTGCCTTCGTGGTCGGCGTTCTATTGAGGGGGAATGCAGCGGGTGCGTGTCAAAATCTGTGGTCTTCGCGAGCCGAAGCAGGCGTTGCGGGTGGCGCAGATGGGCGCCGACGCGATCGGGCTGGTGTTCGCCGAGTCGCCGCGATGGGTCTCGCCGGAGCAGGCGCGGGCGATCACCGACGTGCTCCCGCCGCTGGTGGCGGCGGTGGGGGTGTTCGTCGACGCCGACGCCGACCTGATCGGCAAGGTCGCCGCAAGGGCCGGGCTGACCATGGCCCAGCTTGCCGGCGACGAGCCGCCGGAGATCGTCTCGGACCTGCCGATCCCCGCCATCAAGGGCTTCCGCATCCGGGGGCCGGACTGGGCGGACGAGGTCCACGCCTGGCTGGACGGCGTCCGCGCCCACCGCAACCTGGCCGCGGTCCTGCTGGACGCGTTCGACCCGGCCGGCCGCGGCGGGACGGGCCGGTCGTTCAACTGGGACTGGGTCCGCGACGCCCGCCATGCCGGCAGAATGGCGGGGATGCCCCCGCTGATCCTCAGCGGCGGCCTGGACGCCTCCAACGTCGAAGCCGCCATCGACGTGGTCCGGCCCTGGGCGGTGGACGTCTCCAGCGGCGTGGAATCCGAGCGCGGCGTCAAGGACCTCCGCAAGGTGGAAGACTTCATCCGCGCCACCCGCGAGGGGGGCGAGCTCAAGAGCGAGTTCTGGTTGTAGGGGTGTAGACGAACCCCAACGACGCCGAACGGCAAGCCGACCGTGGTATCGGCTTGCCGTTCGGCGTCGTCTTGTTGGGGGCCTACCTCGGATCGCCGGTCGGGCGCGCGAGTGAACATGGGGCCAAAGGCGCATTGTGGGACGGGTCGCGGACTATCATGGGGAAGTCGGTCAATCACGTTCAGAGCGTGGAGCGACAGAGATGACGGAACATGGCCAGCGGCAGAAGACGGAGCCGGGCGGCCGGGGGCGGGGGGATGCCGGCGGGGCGGACATTCTGGCGGAACTCCAGGCATCGCCCGGCGGGCTGAGTGAGGCGGAGGCGGTGTCGCGCCTCCAGCGGTACGGGTACAACGAGCTTCCGGAGAAGCACGTGCCGGCCTGGCGCAAGCTGCTGGGCTACCTGTGGGGCCCGATCCCCTGGATGATCGAGGCGGCGGCGGTCATGTCGGCGCTGGTCCGGCATTGGGAGGACTTCGGCATCATCACCGCCCTGCTGGCGCTGAACGCGGTGGTGGGGTTCTGGGAGGAATACCACGCCGACACCGCCATCGAGGCGCTGAAGAAGAAACTGGCGCTGCACGGCAGGGTCAAGCGGGACGCCATGTGGCGGTCGATCCCCGCGCGGGGGATCGTCCCGGGCGACGGCG
>DASRZG010000424.1:0-2006 GCA_035686585.1 Phycisphaerae bacterium | reverse complement strand
TCAAGCTGCTGCTGCGGTGCGTTCATCCGGCCTGCCGGGCCCCGATCGAGGTGGAGGCCGCGCCGGTGGGCCGCGAGGGCGAAATCCTCTATGCCCGGTTTTACACCGGGCCGCCAGGAAAGCCCGCGCCGATCGAGGCGTTTCCCCAGTGCGGAGGGCGCTTGCCGCGCCTGCGGTGGTCGCGGATCCCGATGGTGGCCCTGGCGAACCGGATCGAGCAGGCCGCGGCCGAAGGGGCCCCCACGCCCAAGGAAATCATCGCGCGGGCCGCCGAGATCCGGGCCTCGTGGGCCGACCCCGAAGTGCGCAGGGCCCGCCATCGCGCCTTCGCCAACGAGGAGAAGGATCGGGAAGCCCGGGCTCCCCGGCCTTGCTAGCATTTGCCCCAACTGCCGGGGCCACCCCGACTTGCGGCGTGGCAAATTGCCCTCACGCTGTCCCAGGATGCGCGGTATACTGAATATCCTGAATAGCGTCAACGGCGGGGGCTGCCCAGGGATGGGCCACGGGGAACGCCATGATGCCCGAGATCGTGGAAAAGGTGCGAGCTCTGAGGCGCGAGGGGCAAAGCTGCCGCGAGGTGGCCGCCGCGCTGGGCGTGGGCAAATCGACCGTCCAGCGGATCGCCCCGGGCTACCGGCTCCGCTGCCCGGATTGCGGCGTCAAAGTAAGGCATCTGCCCTGTCTGAGCTGCTCGCTGGGGTTGCAGCAGACCAAACATCAAGAACATTAAAGGAACATCGGACGGTTGCACGGAAGCGACCCAAGGCCCTTCTTAGCGGATTCGCCAAGTCGTCCGCCGAGAAAATCCTCCGGGGCCTGACGATGTGCGCGGGAGGGCGGCGGACGGACCCGCCGGCCCTCCCTTCATCGTGTTCGTCCCGTGCCCGTCCGCGCAGCGGATCAGCGAGCGGTACCGCAAGGCACCCCTAGATGGACACCCTTTACCGATCCTTGAGCGAAGTCACCGACTCGCTGATCCGCCGCGCGGATCTCCTGCTCTATCGCCGCCGCGGGGCCATCTCGATCGCCGGGCGCGGCGCCCATTCGCACGCCGCGAAGGCGAGCTGGGCCGGCCGGGAGTCCGACGTGCCGATGGTGCTGGAGACGCGGAGCATCGTTGGGGCCCGGGCCGTGACGCTGGCCAGCCAGGTCCGGGTCTACCCGGGCCGCATCGACGTGTATCACAGCAACGCCGGCGACCGGTGGCCGGAGTACGATCGCCAGAAGGCGGACCGCGCGATGTGGTGCATGGTGGGCAAAAAATACGGATGGTGGGGGCTGGCCTGCGCGGCCGTTTTGCACCTGCCCGTGGTCCGCTGGTTCGTCCGCGCCGAGCTCGATGACCTGGCCATCGACAAGCGCCCGCCGTTTTGCAGCCATGCCTGCGCCTACGCCGATCGGGTCGGCGGAGGCGTGGATCCCGTCAAGCACCTGTCCGACCGGCTGACCGAGCCGGCCGACCTGGCCCGCTCTCTGTTTTACGACTACGCCTTCACCCTGATTCCGTGATGATGACCTCTCTTCGCGCCTGGGGCCTGATGTTCGTCGCGGCCGCGGCATTGATCCCCGGCGACCGGGCCCCGCGCCCGACACCGGCGCCGCCGAGGCACGAAGAGCCGGCAACGGTCGTGCTGATCCGCTGGGAGGCCCCGGACGGGCGATTCACCTACACGATGGGGTTCGAGGGCCGGGAATGCGACGCCCGCCCCGCGTCGCGGGAGTGGGACCCGTGGAGCGGCTGGCAGTGGGTCACCGACTGGCAGTTTACGGCCGTCGAGAGGACGCCGCTGGAGGACCTCTGGCTGCGGGCCTACCTCGGCGCGATCGAGCCGCCGCCCGAGAAGCCGGCGATGTTTGAGCGGATCGACCGGCTGGAAGGCTCTGCGAAAGGACATCGATGAAGCGAACCGCGAGAATCCTGATATTCCTGAGCTGCCTCTTCCTGGCCACTGGCCACTGGCCACTGGGCACTGCTTCAGCGGCCACGTCCAGCTCGCCCAATT
>DASRZG010000423.1:0-14975 GCA_035686585.1 Phycisphaerae bacterium | reverse complement strand
CCCGTACACGGCCCCGACCAACGGGATCACCGAGCTGGACCTGAACCTGTCGCTGCCGATTCCCTCGGCCCGATGCAAGCCGGATGACACGGGCACGATCGTGCTGGTCAGCGCCAATGCGATGGGCGACGCGGTGACGGCCGAGACGGTCCACGCGGTGAACCTGGGCGAGGTGATCGGCGAGCCGGGCAAGACCTGCTGGAAGGTCAAGGCGGGGATGAGCCTGGTGAACTACGTCGACACCGATGCCGACGACGTGGTGGACCAGCTCGTGCTGAACGGCGCGGCGTTGGAATGGGCGGCGGTGATGGGTGACGCCAACCTGGACGGCAAGGTCGGCATCGCCGACCTGGTGGCCCTGGCGGCGAACTACGGTGCGTCGGTCGGCGTGGACTGGATGGACGGCGACCTGACGCTGGACGGCGTGGTCGGCATTGCCGACCTGGTGGCGTTGGCCGACCATTACGGCGAGGTGGGCGACCCCAACTGCGGCGGCTCGGCCGTTCCGGAGCCGGCGACGCTGGCGCTGCTGGCGATCGGCGGGGCGGCCCTGATCCGCCGTCGCCGCCGGTAGCAGCTACATAGGACCGGGCCCGGCGGGCCGGCCCGAACGGTCTGCAACCAAGGCGCGGCGTCCTTCCGGGCGCTGCGCCTTCTTGCGCGCGGATGGAATGGTCGGCGCCCCAGTGGCGGAAACCGTCTGATGGTGGCAGAGGCGATGCTTTGACCAGAGTCGTTTAGCCGCGACCCGCAGGGGAGCGCGTCGCCACCGGGCACTGTGTCTTGGCTAAACGAGCGGCGAATCGTGCCGGGGCCTCAGGGCCTCGTCCGGACCGGGGCGGTGAAGACCTCCGGGGCGATCACCAGGATCGTCTCGAAGGGCACCCCCCTCTGGCGCCGCAGGAGGAAGCGGCTCCCGGGGCTGGTCTCGCGCTGCGCCTCCTGTCCCGGGCCGATCAGGACGAATCCTCCCGCCGGGACCGTGAAGCCCAACTGGAGCTCGGGGATCGGGAGGTAGTCCGGCTCTTCGCGGAGCTGGTAGCCGGTGGGCGTTTGGACATAGCGGTTGCGGCGGCGCGTGGTCCGCACCAGCGGGGTGCAGGACAGGCGGACGGACGAGGGGTTGTCCAGGTCGATGCCGGTGGCGGTCATCAGCACGTTGTCGCCGGGGGGGTAGTCCCGACCGAAGAGGGTGCGATCCGCCCGGAAGATGAAGATGGTCTGCTCCTCGGCGAACTGCTGGAGGACGATCGGCACGGTGGACCCCGGGACGGTCACCAGTTGGCTTCGTTGGAGCGTCCGGCCGGCGAGCCGGGTGAGGACGCGCGCCACGTCGGGCCAGGCATTCTCCCTGCCCATCCCGGCGCGGACGCCGTTGTACGCCAGCGGGGAGGCTGCCCCCGCCGCGACGCCTTCTTCGTTGAGGTAGCTCCAGATTTCCTCGGACCCGCTGGAGGCGCCCAGGGGCAGTTGCAGCGTGATCAGGCGAAGCCGGACCGCCAGGATGTGCGAGGCCGCTTCGTTGGGGACGTTGCGGGCGAGGGGGGTCAGGGGCACGCCGGCCTGGGTGGGCGGGGGGATCTCCGGCCTCAGCTCGATGGGCCGGGCGCACCCGGCCAGCAGGCCGGCGGCGACCGCCAGGGATGATCGCATCGCCATGTGGTGGATTCGCAGCCGCGGCATCCGGACGCTCCCGGCGGGGTCCTCCCGCCGCGTCCATGCTACCGAGTCCGGCGGCGGGCTGTCAAAAGGAAGCGAAGTCCACGGATTACACGGATTACACGGAGGGGAGGAAGAAACAGAAGAGAACAGAAGAAGGGTCCACGAATTACGCGAATTGCACGAAAGAAGAAGCGGCAACAGAAGAGGAAACAGCCACGGATTCCACGGAGTAGAAGAGGAAGCAGGAAAAGAAACAGAACTCACGAATTACACGAAAAGGAGCCCCTGTGGGCGGGGGGGGCGCCGGTGAGAGAACCCGTCCCAGGGGAACGATGTCTTCTTCCGGTCGAGGATTCGTGAGGGCGGCGGATTCGAGGAACGCTCTGGCGCGCGGAGGGCTGCCGCTGTCAGCGACAGCCAATCGTCAATCGTCAATCGCCAATCGTCCATCGACAATCAGAGCTTTCCCTGCTCGTCGTTTGACGGCCCTTCGACCTCCACCGGTGCCACGCGCAGGCACGCCTGGCGGTATCCGCGGACGTACTTGCGCTGCACGACCAGCCAGAGGATGAACACGAAGATCGGATACCCCAGGAAGCGGGCGAAGTACAGCACGACCGTCAGCCCGCCCGCCCGTTCCGCGGCGGCCTCGGCCGTCGCGTCCAGGAGGTCGCCGAGGTTGTACGCCACACCCGCCAGCATGTTGCTGCCCGGCAGGACCTGTTGCCAGGGGATCAGGAACACCCACAGCAGCAGGGACCAGAAGAAGGCGCCGAGGAACCCCGCGACCCCTCCGGTCCGACCGACGAGGGCGATCTTGACCGACAGCAGCAGCGTCAGCACCAGCAGCATGCCCGCAGCCAGGGCGACGAACTTGGTGATGGGCAGGGCCCACAGGTAGACCTCCTGCCAGGTATCGGCCGCCGTGGCGTTGGCGGGGGCGGCCTGGGTCGCCGGGGCGGTCGCCGGCGCCGTGGCCGGGGCGGTGGCCGCGGAGGCGCCTGCGGCCAGCGGGCCGAAGACCTTCGCGAACCGGACCATCACGAACGCCGAAAGCTGGATCACCATCGCCAGGAAGATCAGCCATAGAAAGAGGTTCTTGGCATACCGCGCGGTCGCCAAGGCGCTGCGGTACTCATTGGGGCTCGACGGGCTGTCGATCTGTTCCACGACGTCACTCCTTCGAAACGTCCGCTGCACTGCCCTGTTATCGGTCCTGCACGGGGCATGTCATGAGCATTGCCCGGCCGGCATTCCCGCCGCGGCCGGGCGCCGTTCACAACGGTCTGCTTTCCGGGACCCAATTCTGCATGTCCGTGCGAACCTTCCATCGGCAGAACCACACCACCAGGAAAACGGGGAAGGCCGATCCGACCAGCACGCCCATCACGCCCCCCACCCGCATGCCGATACGCATCGCGTCCGCCTGCATCCCCTCGCCGGTCATCTCGCTGGCGGCTCGGTAGCTGACCACGGCGCCGATCAGGTTGGATAGTACGTTCAGCACGGCGTACGTCAGCAGCAGCCCCCGGCCGGCGGTTCGCCGTTTCAGCAGCAGGATCCCTCCCGCCAGCAGCAGCAGCGTGATGCCCGCTCCGATCAGGCCGGTCAATCGCGCATAGCTGCCATACCATGCCGGGAGAGTCTCCATCATCTGCGACTGCTGCGAGTTCATGCTGACCCCGGCCGCGCTGAGGATCGAGACGATCAGCCCCAGGCCCGCCAGGGCGACGGAGATGACCCCGATCGGCACGTGCCATCGGGACGGGCGGGGCGCGATGGGCGGGGGGGCGGTCGGCGGCGAGGAGGGCTGAGTGGCCGATGGCGGCAATTCGGTCATGACGGTCTCCTTGGCCGGCTCGGGGCGGCGCTGGGTTGCCGGCGGGTCACCCCTGACGATGTGCCGCCCCTTCTCATTTGCCCTCCAGTCTACCCATTTCGGCCCCGGTTGCAATGGGCCGTTCGAGCCGCCGCCTCAGCGCCGCGGCCGGGCCCGGGCGGTCCGGAGCCGCTTGCCGAGCTGGTACTCGACGTGATAGGTCAACAGCGCGATGGCGGCGGCGGCCTGGGCGGGCGGGAAGGGGGGGCGCTGCCCCGCCTCCGCGGCGGCCAGGATGGCCAGGCCCTCCAGGGCGCCGCGGCTGACGGCGACCTTCTCCGTCGCGGGTTCTCCGCATTGCCGGCACAGCAGCCCGCCGGAGGAGCTGGAGAAGAACACCCCGCCTGCGCTGATCGTCGCCCCGCAGCCGGCGCAGGCGGTCATCTGCCCCAGCAGCCCCGCCAGGCGGATCAGGCGGTACTGGAAGTACGCCAGCACCGCCACGGGCGAGGAGTCGGGTTTCGCCAGCCGGGCCAGGGCGCTGTGCAGCAGGTCGAACGCCGCCGGCTGGGGGTCGCCCTCGGCCAGCATCGCCCAGGCCAGCTCCAGCATCATCAGGCCGGCGTTGAGGCGGTCCAGGTCCTGGCGCAGGGACAGGTGGGCTGCCGTCTCGGCGAATTCCATCAGCGTGCCCAGGTCCTTCCGCCGGGCGGGGGCGTAGGTGCATCGGCCTTCGCTGAACAGGTCGATCCGCCCGCCGGATTTGCTCTTGGGGCGCTTGGACCCCTTGGCCAGCAGCTTGACCACGCCCTCGGCGCGGGTCAGCAGGACCAGCACCTGCGAGGTCTCGCTGAAGTCGGTCGTCCGCAGGCAGATTGCCTGGTCGGTCGTGGCCATGGGGGGACGATTGTAGGTCCGGCGGCGGCGATTGGGAAGGGGCTCGCCCCCCCCGCGCGGGGCGCGAGGGCCGGCGGGACGGTCTACGACTTGGCGGCGTCGGGTTCGGCAACCCGTTCGACGCGGAGGCGGTGGATCTTCCGGTCGTCGGCGGCCAGGATGGTGAACACCGCCCCGCAGGCGGTCAGCGTCTCTCCCTCCTGGCCGATCGCACCCAGCTCGGAAGAGACGAACCCGGCCACGGTATCGTAGTCCTCTTCCTCCGGCACGCTCAGGCCCAGCGCGTCATTGAGGTCGTCGATGTACATCCGCCCGTCCACCTCCACGGAGCGGTCGTCCAGGCGCCGCATCAACGCCGACTCCGGGCGGTCGTACTCGTCCGAGATGTCGCCCATGATCTCCTCGATCACGTCCTCCACCGTCACCAGACCGGCCGTGCCGCCGTACTCGTCCAGCACGATCGCCATGTGCGACTTGCGCGCCTTGAACTCCCGCAGCAGCTCGTCCAGCAGCTTGGTGTCGGGGATGAAGAAGGGCTTGCGCATGATGCGGCGGAGGTCGGCCTGGGTGGGGTCGGGGACGTTGAGCAGGTCCTTGGCGTACAGGACGCCGACGATGTGGTCGACGTCGCCGTCGTAGACGGGGATGCGGGTGTGCCCGGCCTCGACGACGGTCCGGCGGACCTGCTCGCCGTCGGCGTCGACGGGCAGGGCGACGATATCGGTCCGCGGGGTCATGATCTCGCCGGCGCGCTGGTCGCCGAACTCGATGACCGACTCGATCATCTCCATCTCGGCGGCGTCGACGGCGCCTTCGGCCTGCCCGTCGCTGGCGACCTGGAGGATTTCGGCCTTGACGGCCGTCTCGCGGGCGGAGCCGTTCCGCGCGCCGCCGTTTTCGCCGGCGTCGTCCGATTCGGGGTCGGGGACGCCCGCCAGTCGCCGGATGGGCAGATCGAACGCCCGCATGACCATCACCAGCGGCAACAGCGCCGCCCGCAGCGCCAGCAGCACCGGCGCCGTCACCGCCAGCACGGAGGCCCCGGCGTACCGCGACCAGGCGTGCGGGATCGCCACCGACACGATCGCCACCACGCCCGCCGTCACGCCCACCGCCGCGATGATCCGCCAGATCTCCGTCCGACCCTGGTGAATCTGCAGGGCGCCCAACACCCCCACCAGCAGCGCCAGGTTAGACGCCGTCCGCAGGAAGCCGCACAGCATGTGCAGCGCCGATCGATGCTTCAGCAGCCCCCTCAGCCGACCGTCGGGCCGTCCCGCAAAGGCCGCCTCCAGCTTCCGGCGAGACGTGTCACGCAGGGCGTACGCGTTCAGCGAAAAGAATCCGGAGAGGGCGGCCGATGCGACGGCCACCCATAGTAGCGGGTCATCCACGCCTCAAGGTACCTCGATCAACACGCGTCCGATTCCTGTTTCCCGTGCCGGGCGCACCACACGTCGGGCATACCCCTGTCAACTTCCGCCTCATTGTAGTCCCGGCTCCCCGAATCCGCAAGCTTCCATCGGCCGGCGATTCGACCCCGCGCCGCCGGCAGGAATCTGCTACCATTCCGTGTCCGCGAACGAACGATGAGAATCTTCCTGGCCGGTATCATCCAGGGCTCGCTCGTCGAGCCGGCGATCCACTGTCAGGGGTGGCGCGATGCCGTCCGCGACGTCCTCGCGCGCCACTACCCCGGCGCGGACGTGTACTGCCACTACGAGTCGCATCCCAACTCGATCGCCTACGAGCTGCCGGAGATCCTCGCCACGCTGGAAGATGGCAACGCCAAGGCCGCCGCCTCCGACGTGGTCGTCTGCTGGCTGCCGTCCGCCTCGATGGGCACCGGGCTGGAGATGTACCTGGCGCAGCAGGCTGGGGCCGTGGTCCTGGCCGTGACCCCCATGGCCGCCAACTGGGTCGTCCGCGCCTACAGCGACCGCATCCTGCCCGACCTGGACGCCCTGGATGCCTTCTGCGCCTCCGGCGAGCTGGACGAGCTGCTCCGCGCCAAGGGCAGATCCGAATGAACCACCTGCTGGACATAAGGCGGGTGCCCCGGACAAGCAGCTGTTCGCTTGTCCGGCTCCTGGCCGGGGGGAAGCAGCCGGACAAGGCACAAGACGCCTTGTCCGGGGCACCCGCCAGCAGGAGCGGAAGGATGCAGGGATGAACCACCTGCTGGACATGACGCCCGACGCCGTCGCGGGCGAGCTGGCCTCCCTCGGCCAGCCCGCCTACCGCGCCGGCCAGGTGCTCGAATGGGTCTGGCGCCGCGGGGTCACCGACTTCGCCGAGATGGCCAACCTGCCCGCGGAGCTCCGCCGCCGCCTCGCCGACCGGCTGGCGATCCTCACCGGCCGCCCCGCCCGGCGGACCGACGCCGCCGACGGGGTCATCAAGCTGCTGGTCGAATGGCCCGACCACCGCCACGTCGAGACCGTCCTCATCCCCGCCGGCGGGCGCCGCACCGCCTGCCTGTCCACCCAGGTCGGCTGCCCCGTCGGCTGCGCGTTCTGCGCGTCGGGGATCGGCGGGTTGGAACGGAACCTGTCCGCCGGGGAGATCGTCGAGCAGATCTTTCACCTCCAGGCCGCGTGCCGGCAACGGGTCACCCACGTGGTGGTCATGGGAATGGGCGAGCCGCTGCTGAACTACGACGCCACCGTCGCGGCCGTGCGGGCGATGATCGACCCCGCCCGCGGCGGCATCTCCGCCCGCCGGGTGACCGTATCGACCGTCGGGCTGCCCAATCAGATCCGCCGGCTGGCGGGGGAGGACCTGCCGATCACGCTGGCGATCAGCCTGCACGCGCCCAACGACACGCTGCGCCGGGAGCTGATCCCCGCCGCCCGCGGCGTGCCGCTGGAGGAGCTGATCCGGGCGGCGGCGGAGTTCTTCGCCCGCCGGCATCGGGAGGTGACGCTGGAGTACGTCCTGCTGGCGGGGGTGAACGACTCGCCCGCCTGCGCCGCCGAGCTGGCCGCCATCGCCCGCCGCCTCCGCTGCAACGTGAACCTGATCCGCTTCAACCCCGTTCCGGGCTTGGACTTCCGCGCCCCGGACGAACGGGACGTCCGCGGCTTCCGCGACCACCTCCGCGCCGCCGGGGTCAACGTCCACATCCGCGCCAGCCGCGGCGCCGACGCCGACGCGGCGTGTGGGCAACTGCGGAGGGGGGGAGGGGTCTGAGAGTCGACGAGGGGGAACATTCCTGTCGCGGAGGCGTCCAACGGTACGGTCGCCGGGCGAAGCCCTGCGCGCGCCGCGGTGCGCGCGGGGGGCTTCGCCGGGACGGGAAAGGAGCCTCCATCATGAACACGGGTCGAAAGGTACTGGTGTGGTTGGGCTGTGCGCTGGCGGTGGTGGTGCTGTCGCCGGCGGCGGCATGGTCGGGAACGGTGCAGGCGGCGGGGCGGATCGAGGCGGTCACGGTCTACCGCGGGCAGGCGCTGGTCACGCGGGCGGTCGAGTTCCAGGCCCCCGCCGGCCCCGTCGAGCTGATCGTCGAGAGCCTGCCGGCGCAGGTGGTGGGGGACAGCCTGCACGTCTCGACCGAGGGGGGCGTGCAGGTGCGGGCCGTGCAGTACCGGGCGCGGGCCGTCGAGCAGGAGCCGCGCCCGGAGCTGCGCCAGCTCCAGGGGCAGATCGAGGAGACCGAGAAGCTCCTGCGGCAGCTTCAGGCGGGGCTAAGCCTGCTGAAGCAGAAGGAGGCCTACCTGGCGAACCTGGAGCAGTTCACGGCCGGCAAGGTCAAGGACGAGATGGCGCGGGGTACGCTGAACGCCGACACGGTCAAGGGGGTCTCGGAGTTCCTCTTCCAGCAGCGGGGCGTGCTGGCGAAGGAGGCGTTGGAGTCGGGCGAGGCGCACCGGGATACGCAGGCGAAACTGGGCCTGCTGCAGCGCCAGTACGCGGAGATGGCGGCGCGCTTCAGCCGGACCGCCCGCGAGGCCGTGCTGTTCCTGGACCTGCCGGGTGCGGGTAAGGCTGTGGTTCGCCTGCACTACATCGTGCAGGGGGCGAGCTGGTCGCCCATGTACAACCTGCGGAGCAGGGGGGAAGGCCCCGAGGTGGACCTGGAGTACAACGCCCTCATCCAGCAGATGAGCGGGGAGGGGTGGGACGGCGTCCGGCTGACGCTGTCCACCGCCAGCCCGACGATGCTGGCGGAGGCGCCAGTGCTCAGCCCGCTGTGGGTCACGCTGGCGGCCGCGCCGCCCGCGGCCGCTCGGCAGAGCGCCGAGGCGCTCTTCGGCGGGCAGAAGGCCTACCTCGGCAACCTCAGCAAGGCGCTGCAGTCGCGCCGCCCGGCGGACGCGTCCAACAGCCAACTCCGTATGGACTGGGACCTGAACGTCTGGGCCAACCGCCTCCAGTTCACCGACCTGGTGGCGGGCAAGGATGCCTTGCTGGCGGGGCGGGCGATCGCGGGGGACGACCAGGTGCTCAGCGTCAATTACACCCTGCCCCGCGAGCTCAGCGTCCCCAGCCGCAGCGACCAGCAGATGATCCAGATCGCCATGCTGAAGCTGCGGGGCGAGTTCTACTACCAGGCGGCGCCGGTGCTGTCGCCGTACGTCTACCAGCAGGCCGACGTGGTCAACACCAGCAAGGTGGCGCTGCTGTCCGGGCCGGTCAGCGCGTACCTGGACGGGCAGTTCATGGGCACCGGGCAGCTCCCGCTGGTGGCCAAGGGGCAGCGGTTCACCGTCGGGTTCGGCGTGGATTCGCAGCTCCGGGCCGGACGCGAGCTGGCCGACAAGACCGACCGCGTGCAGGGGGGCAACCGCGAGCTGTCTTTCCAGTACCGCCTGCTGCTGGACAACTACAAGGACAAGCCCGTCAAGGTCCGCCTGCTGGACCGCCTGCCCGACCCCAGGGGAATGGACATCCGGGTCACCCTGATTAAGGGCGCCGAGGCCCTCAGCACCGAGCCGGTCTACCTGCGCACGCTGCGGAAATCGGGCATCCTCCGTTGGGAGACGGACGTGCCGGCCGGCAGTTCCGGGGCCAAGGCCAAGGCCGTCGAGTACACGTACAAGCTCGAGTTCGACCGCAACATGCACCTGGCCGAGCCGAGCCCCGCCCAGGTGGAAAAGGACATGCTGGAGTTCGAGGAACGCCTGCGGGCATCCCAGGCGGCGCAGTAAACGGAGAGTCGAAGAGTCAGATAGTTCACTCCTGCCTGCCGGCGTGACGCATGTACCGCCCGCAGCCGTGCAGCATGATCGTCGTCTGCTTGGAGTTCCAGAACGGGGCGGTGCCGTCGTCGGCCACGCGGTCGTCCAGGGCGGCGAAGGCCTCGGCGGCCGCGGCGAGGAAGCGGGCGCCCTCGGACGGATCGTCGGTCAACTCGGCGGCGTGGGTGAGCACGTCGGAGATCAGCAGGACCGACCAGGGGCTCCGCCGCCTCCGCGAGCCGCCGGCGGCGTCCAGGATCGCCCGGGCGTACTGGAGATACCAGCCGACCGGCTCGGCGCGTTCGGCGCCGATCTCGTCCAGGGCCTCGACGTACCGGCCCAGGTTGGCCAGGTAGATCGCACAGCTCCAGTCGAAGGAGATATCCTCCCCGAGCCTCTCGACCGTCCGATCGAAGGCCAGGTTCGCCGCCACCTTCCGGCACAGGTCCAGGTAGCGCTGCTCGTACGTCAGGGCCCAGGCGTCCAGCAGGATCTGGAGGTTGTGACCGGCCGAGCGGTTCGGCACGTCGATCTGGGCGAACCGGTCCTGGCCGATCTTGAACGCCACCAGGTCGGTCACCTCCCAGGCGGCGTCGCGGAGGTGGCAGTCGCCGGTCATCAGCCACGCCAGCAGGATGCCGCGGTTGCGGAGGTGGCCCGATTCGGGCGTGCTGCCGCGGCCCCAGGGCCAGTCGAGCACGCCCCAGACCTCGTCCCGGGGCCCGCCGCGGTGGGTGCTGCGGGCGGCGTCCACGCCGTGGGCGGTGTGGGTGAACGTCCCGCCGTTGTAGATCGGCGCGGGGTCGGCGGCGGTGTGGTAGATGTCGATGTCGGCCTCGTGCCACAGGGCGTCCAGCCCCAGCCGCCGCCAGCCGGCGGCCAGGTCCGGGTCGGCGTCGGCGTTGCGCAGGGCCTGGGCCAGCATGGTGAAGCCCAGGTCGTACTCGTTGTTGTAGTGGCTGACCACCCTCAGCCCGTCATAGGGCCCGCCGGTGCGGTCGGCCTCGTTGTAGGCGGGCGTGTCGCCGAAGTGCCGCCAGCCGTACTCGTCGGCGCTCTCGCGGTGGGTGAACAGGTTCTCCGTGCCCCTCACGGCCGCGGCGGCCAGGGCCTCGAAGCTGGCGAACCGGCCGGCCCGCGGCAGCGCCACCGGGCCGATCGCGCCGGATTCGGCCACGCTGGCCGCCGACGGCCACGCCGCGGGCCGGTCCAGGCAGACGGGCATCATCTCGCGGGCGTAGGGCAGCTTCGGGTCGTGCCGGTCGCCGCGGCGGTGGCGGAAGTACAGCCAGAACTCGCGCGTCTTCTGCTCGCCGCCCTGGATCTCGTGCAGGTCGGACCATTCCGCCGGCCACAGGCCCACCCGGATCGTCCCGTCCGCCTCCACGGCCAGCTCGGCCGGGAAGTTCTCCCAGAACGCCGGCACCGCCGCCGCGACCGCCCAGCGGGTGTCCGCCGATTCGATCCACGGGCTGGCCCGCAGGCCTTCGTCGATCGCAGCCTCGCCGTAACGCACCCGGTAGCCGCGGAACCGGACCGGCATGACATTGTCGCGGTTGACGTGCGTGCGGTGGAACCAGTTCTCACCCCCGCTGGACCCCTGATATACCCCCAATAATCTGGCCATCGGGATGCGGTCGAGCAGCTTGCCCGCCTCGGCCGACAGCGTCACCGTCCGCCGGCCGCAGTCCAGCCGCGGGGCGAAGGCGAAGGCCAGGCTCTTCAGCAGCACGGCCCCGCTCTGGCCCATGACCCAGCGCGAGCCGTCGTCCGCCCGGCCGCTCGGGCGGGGGTTGCGGACCGTCAGCACGACCCGCACCAGCGTCGAGCCGGCGAAGGCGTGCAGGCGCATGCAGTACTCCAGCAGCGGCGTGTCGGACCGCCGGCCGCGGAGGTCGCCGTGGACCGCCACCACCGCGTGGATGGGGCCTCCCCGCTCCACCTCCACCTTGCTCACCCTGCCGCCGGTGCTGGTGCAGACCTCCCCGTCGGCGTCGAGGGCGACCAGCCCCGAGGCGTCGGCGGGCCGGCTGATGCGGTCGCTCTGCCCGTCCACGTCCAGCATGACCTGCGCCGGACCGGTGAAGCTGTGCCGGTTCAGGTCGAACTCCAGCGCGCCGGTGATCACCTTGAACCGGTGGGTGTCGGGCAGGACGCACACCGGAAGGTCCGGCTCGGGGGCGGGCAGGGAGGCGTCCTCCGTCAGGACGAACGCGGTCGCCTCCGGCCCGGCCAGCAGGGACAGCAGCACCCACTTGCACGACCCGTCCGCCCATCGGGCCTGGACGTCGAACTGGGCGGGCACGGGCCGGCCTTCGGCGTCGGCCAGGCGGAGCCGGGACGGGTCGTTGACCGCCCCTGCCGGCAGGGCCACGCCGGTCCAGACGGGCACCTGGGTGCACGGCCGGCCTGCGAGGTTCCGGACAGTGATGGGAACGGCGACGGTGGCGGGTGCGGGCATTTCGGGGCTCCTGGGACGGATGGGCAGGTCGGCGCCGTAAACGTGCCTGGGCCGGCGTCGCGCCTGCTCAAAATGGCATGGTTCACGAACTGCACGGTACACTTGGCGGCGATGTCTCTTGTTGCTTCAAACCCCGCTCTCTTCGTGCAATTCGCTGTAATTCGTGGAATTCGTGTTCCCTTTCGCCCCGTGCGCACGCTACCTCGGCCTCCGGCAGAACTGCCACAGCAGCTCCTCCTGCCGCGCCCGCAACGTGCGGGCCCTTCCGGCCGTTTGATCGTCGTGGCCGGTCAGGTGCAGCAGGCCGTGGATGACGTACAGCATCAGCTCCTGCTGCGGTGTGAGTCCCTGGCGGCGCGCCTCGGCCGCGGCCACGTCGCCGCAGACGATGACCTGGGCGTCCAGCGGGCCTTCTTCGCCTTCGGACAGGTCGAAGCTCAGCACGTCCGTCGGCCCGGCGTGGCGGAGGTAACGCCGGTTCAACTCGGCCATCTCCTCGGCCCCGACCACCGCCAGGTCGACCATGCCGATCCGCCTCCCCTCTGCCCGTGCTACGAAGCGGATCAGCGCCGCCAGGCGCCGCCGGAACACGCGGACCGACTTCTGTCGGTTGCCGATCAGGATCTTGCCGCCACCGGCCATGCCCGCACCATAGCCGTCCGCGGGGGGCGCTGTCCAGTAGGCGAAGGAGGAGCCGCGAACGACGCGAACAACGGCAACGGCGGTATTGTCCCGGAACTTGTGGATCAGGGGACGAGTATCCTGTGCTCTTCCCCGACAGGCCTGGGAACTGGGTGCCACGGGCTGCTCGCAGCCCGTGCGGGCAGGTGGAGGGACCATGATCTGAGATCCCCCCCCTTCCCGTACAGGCTGTCCCCCTCCGCGGGTATTCGACCCGCTCTGGCGGATCGGCGATCCCTGCCGGGATCGCCGACGAGTCCCGATGGCCATCGGGATGACACCCAACCTCCCACTGGCGGGCACAGGTCGGTCTTGGTAGCCGGAGCCTTCAGGACAATGCCAGCGCCCCGCAGTCGATGGCCTCACACCCACATGTTTCGGGACGATACCGCAACAGGGAAGAGGGGTGAAGAAGAGGCTGCTCCCACGTCTCTGTTTCCGTTCGCGCTGTTCGCGGCTCCTCCTCCACCTTGCCGCCATGGCGGGGATCGGGTATGAGTCGGCGTCCATGGCAGAGATGGACGACAACCCGCGGCTGCCGCCGTTCCGGTCGGACGTGACGGGACGGGCCGTGTGGGGGCGGCTGGCGGCGTACGTGGCCTTCGTGGCGATGCTGCTGGTGGTGTGCGTGCAGTACCATCAGCTCATGGGCAGGACCCTCGGCAGGGCGGAGGAGGCGGACGGGGCGTACCACACCGCGCTGGCCGCGTACCGGGCGGACCCCGACGACCCGGCCAAACGCGCCAAGGTCCTGCGGACCATGACCGCCGTCCGTGTGGTCGAGCGGACCAAGGGAGCCATTCCCCGCTGGTCGGGCGCCGTCCGGCAGTTCTGGGCGGGCGAGAACATCTACAAGCCCCTGCGCGGCGCGGGCATCGGCGACCCGCTCACCGGCGAGCTGCTGCCGGGCCAGACGCCCCCGTCCCCGCCCGAGCTGACCCCCGGCCAGACGATCGAGCAGATCACCCGCCGGCCCGTGCAGATGCACCCGAACATGCCCTTCGTGGTCATCCTGCTGACGCCGTTCGCCTACCTGCCGCTGCAGGTGTGCGTGGCCGCGGTCAACTCCCTGAAGATCCTGGCCCTGGTGGCGTCGATCTTCGCCGCCGCCTCGGCCGCCAACAACCGCCGCCACCGCATGGACGAGTGGGTGGTCGGCCTGGCGGTGCTGATGGCCGTCCCGCTGATCCTCTCCGACTTCCAGCACGGCAACACCAACCTGTTCGTCCTGGCGGCGATTGCCGTGCACCTGTGGCTGTACCGGCGGGGGCACGACCTGGCGGCCGGGGCGGCGCTGGCCATGGCGGTCTGCCTCAAGATGACCCCCGCCCTGTTCGGGCTGTACTGGCTGTACCAGCGGAACGGGAAGCTGCTGGCGGGGCTGATCGTGACGCTGGGCGTCGCGGCGATCGCCGTGCCCATACTGGCGGTCGGCCCGGCCCGCTACGGCGAGCTGACCGGGAGCTGGCTGGACAACCTGATCCTGCCGGCGCTGCTGAAGGGCCGCCCCTTCCCCCAGCACATCAACCAGTCGCTGCCGGGGGTCTTCTGGCGGCTGATGATGCACGGCAACATCTACTACAATCCCGACGACGCGCCCGTGGCCGGGAAGTTCGACTACATCAACTTCCTGTCGCTGTCGCCGGCGGCGGGGCGGTGGGTGCTGACGGTCCTGAAGGCGGGCGTTGTGGCGGTGATGGCGTGGGCGATCGGCTGGAAGAAGCTCCCCCGCGACGACGCCCGCCGCGGCCTGCACTACGGGCTGATCGTGGCCGGGATGCTGATCCTCAATCAGCGGACGTGGGACCACCACGCGGTGACGCTGCTGATCGCCTACGTGGGCATCTGGTACGCCCTGGCCTACGCCCGGATCGGGCGCGGGGTCCGCGTCCTCTGCCTGGCGATGACGTGCGCGGCGGGGGTGATCACCTTCCTGATGGGCAAGAGCCTGTTCACCGCCCTGTTCGGCAAGGATCGCGGCAAGGAGGTCGCCGACGTCGTCGAGGCCTACGGCCCGATGCTGCTGCACTTCCTGCTGATCTCTGCCGTCTGCGTCATCCTCCTCCGCGCCCTGGCGGCCGCGGACCGGCGCGAAGATACCCTCTTCTCCCCGACGCGCGTCCCCCTGCGGGGGTGAACGGCAGGAACCCGGCTTCGCTGCGCTGCGCCGTGGCAAGCCCGGGAAGGGGGGGGGAAACAGCGAATCACCAATAGCGAATGACGAATATCGAATGTTGAAGTGGGGTGTGCCCCGGACAAGCGCAGCTTGTCC
>DASRZG010000422.1:0-13894 GCA_035686585.1 Phycisphaerae bacterium | reverse complement strand
GGGCGGCCGACACGTCCAGCCGCAGCCAGTCGACCGTCTGGCGGCGGCCGGCCGGGCCCCGCTTGGTCTGCCACAACTGCCGCACGCCGACCACCCCGCCGGTCAACTGCTGGACGAGCGTCTCCATGCCCGGGGTGAAGGGGTTAACCCGGTCCATGTCGTCCACGTTCGTCAGCGAGCCGAACACCGCCCCGTACGGCGTGATCACGTGCTTGATCCGGTGGATGTCCCAGAACTCGCTTTGGGCGCCGTCGTAGACGCGCCAGATGTCCATCGACGCGCCCGCGCCCGCCTGCCCCCACCCGCGGACCAGCCCGCCGTCGTCGGGCGTGTCCTCCCAGTACGTCCCCCGGCCCGTGACGTAGGGCAGCACCTTCACCGGCCCCAGCGCCAGCGGGGCGTCCACTTCCTGGCGGAGGTCCAGCCGGCCGACGGACCGGCTGGAGGGGATGGACTGGCCCTGCTTGGGGCGGAAGCGTACCACGCCCGCGTGGGCCTCGCCGTAGTAGAGGAAGTTGTCGTCCCAGAAGGGCCTTCCCACCGCGTACCCGGACAGATCGGGCAGGGACTCGGTCTCGGCGATCACGCTGTCGACCAGGGCGTTATCCAGGACGAAATCGTTGATGTGGAACTTGCCCAGAAACGTGAAGGCGTAGTCGCCCACCTGCTTCTTGCCGTACAGGAGGGTCTCCTGCTCCTTCTCGGACCAGAACTCGAACGGGTAGAACTCCTCGAGGAAGTTCCGGTCGCTCATATAGCTCAGCTCCAACTGCACCGTCCAGTCGTGCGGAAGGAACTGCTTGTGCCGCCACAGCAGCCGCCCGCGCTCGCGGCGGGCGGGGATGTTCTTACGGGCGGTGCCGAAGTCGTCCTCCTGCTCATCGTCCATCATGCCCTGGGCCCGGGCGTAGCCGCTGAACGTCTCCTGCCGGTATTCGACGCTGGGGGCGAGGATGGTGCCGCGCTCGTACCAGTCGGATTCGAGCCGGCTCTTGAACCCCTCCGGCTCGGGCACGCCCAGCAGGCGGAAGAGGTACCAGTCCGACTCCAGCCCCCACCCGAACCGCCCGTTCCTGCCCACCTGGATCTTGCGGAGGGCGGAGTGCCCCTCCTCGGCGTCGCCGACCATGACCGGCGCCCACAGCACCGGCACGTGCCCGATCTTCAGCATGGTGTTGGTCAGCCGGGTGCGCCATCCCCGCTCGGACAGCCGGGTGCCGTCCGGGGCGTAGGCGCCGGTGTCCTTCAGGTACACCCGCCGCGCCGCCAGCGACCATGCGGGGACCTTGAAGTCGCTGGTGGTGACGACCGCGTCGGTGAAGGTCCACTCGTACCCGCGGGTCCGCATTCCTTCGCCGTCCTCGCGGGCGGCGAGCTGGCGGCCGGTCCGGCCCCGGATGTAGACCGGGATGTTCCGCTGCTCCTGGATGGTCCGGAACACCGGGTTGACCACCAGCGCCCTGCCGGTGGTGAAGTCGTAGAAGAGCCGCTCGCCCCGGATGCTCCGCTCCCCGCGGCGGAGGCGGACGTCGCCTTCCAGGTACACGCCCACGATCCGTTCGGAGAGCGGGCCGTCCGCCGACTCGTCCGGGATCGTGTAGGCGACGGCGGCGTCAGACCGCATTTCCAGGAACTGCTCGTCGTCCGGGTGCCCCTGGCTGAGGTAGACGCCCCGGGCGACGGTGATCCGGCCCTTGCCGCCGGGGAAGTCGCCGTCGGCGACCTGCTCGCTGACGATCGTGTCGGGCTGGAAGCTCACCGCCCGGCGCAGCGGGCCCAGGGCGGGCGCGGTGGTCGCCGTCGCGGACGGGGCGGTGGTCGAGCGGATCACCCGCGGGGGCTCGGGCGGCGTCGGGGGCTCCTCGATCTTCCCGGCGTTGGAGCGGACCTTCAGGGCCCTCTGGTAGAGGGGGAAGGAATCCAGGTTCCGGCCCGTGTGCGTGCCGACGCGCGCCCGCAGCTCGCCCTTCTGGCCCGTCACGTCGAAGATCGCGCGGTGGCGGACCTCGGTGCCGTCGGGCTCGACGATCCGGGCGTCGGTCTCGACGTAGACGGTGATCCGGCGCCGCACGACCGCCCCCGCGCCGGTCTGGCGGATCCACACCACCGCGTCGCGCCCGCTGACGACCCGCCGGCCCACGGTCAGGGAGAAATCGCCCAGCAGGATGTTCACCTGCTCGCCGCCCACCTCGAAGCTGTACATCTGCCGGGCGGCCAGGACGGCGTCCTCATGGACGTAAGGGGCTTCGGAGATCGCCCCCTCCTCCCCCAAGGCCGCCGCCGACAGTAGCACGGCGGCGGTCATCAGGGCCCAGCGGGCGGCCCCGGCGGGTTCGTGGCCGGTCGTCAAGGGCGTCATCCGTGTTCGCTAGAATGATCTGGGCGAGGCTGCGGGCGATTATAGGTGCCGACCGGGGCAAGTCAACGTTGTTTGCCCGGGGGGCATCCCTTATCTTCACCCTTTTGCCCGGCCGGCCCGATGGGCGGGCGCGGACCTGATAGACGAGGAGTCACCGTGGACGAACTGGCCTATGCCCTGATCACGCCATACAGCATTCAGAAGAGCCGCACGGGCGGCATCATCGGCCGGCTGATCGCGCACGCCCGGCTGACGCTGCGGGCGGTGCGGATGATGGTGTTCTCGGAGGAGTTCGTGGACGCCTACATGGAGTGTGTATGCCCGGCCGGCACCGAGCCGCCGATCGAGCAGGCATGGCGCCGGTACCTGGACGAGAACCTGCGCGGCAAACCGACGCGCCCGGTGCCGCGGTGCATGCTGCTGCTGTTTTCCGGGCCCGACGCGGTGCGGCATCTCAAGGACGACGTGATCGGCAGCTTCACCGAGCTGCCGGTCGGCGACAACGTCCGGGGGACCTACGGCGACTTCATCCGCGACGGCGACGGGGCGATCCGCTACTTCGAGCCCGCCGTCATCACCGGCCCGGACCGCCCGACCAACCTCCAGCACCTCGACCTGCTGGCGAAGTTCGCCGACACCGACGGCGGCATCCTGACCGGGCGGTGCAAGTACCCTCCCGGCAGCAACGTCCAGACCTGCCTGGTCATGCTCAAGCCGGACAACTTCGCCCGCCCCAGCCGGCGCCCGGGCAACATCATCGACGTGTTCAGCCGCACCGGCCTGCGGATCGTCGCCACCAGCCTGTTCCACATGACCGTCGCCCAGGCGGAAGAGTTCTACGGGCCGCTGAAGGCGGTGTTCCGCGAGAAGCTCAAGGACAACGTCACCGCCGAGGTGCACGGGCGGCTGAAGGACGCCTTCGCCTTCCCGTTCACGATGGTCGACGCCGAGCGGACGGCCGAATTCCTGGCCGAGCGAAACGCCATCGCCGAGTTCAACCGGATCGTCGAGTACATGACCGGCGTGAACCCCGACGAGATCTCCGACCCGGAGCTGAAGAAGACCGCCAGCCGGACGCGGTGCCTGGCCATGATCTACGAGGGCCCCGACGCGATCAGCAAGATCCGCTCGACCCTCGGCTCGACCGATCCGACCAAGGCCGAGCCCGCCACGGTCCGCAGCGACTACGGCAGGGACCTGATGCGCAACGGCGCGCACGCCTCGGACAGCCCCTTCTCGGCCGACCGCGAGCGGAAGATCGTCGGGCTGTGGGAGGAGCAGGGGCCGTCGGAGCTGAAGGAGATCATCGAGTCGCACCTTCGGGGACAGGGGCGATGATCCTGCGACTCGAAGGCGGGCTGAGCGTCTGGACGCTGGTGCTGGGCGACTTCGCGGCCAACTGCTACGTGCTGGTCGAGGAGGGCTCCCCGGAGACGTGCTGGGTGGTCGATCCGGGCCTGGGCGTCGAGGCCCTGCTGGATCACCTGCGGAAGAAGGCCCTGACGCCGCGGCGCATCCTGCTGACCCACTGCCACGGCGACCACACCGCGGGAATGGCCGCGGTCAAGGCCGCCTTCCCGGAGGCGGTGCTGACCGCGCCGTCGGCGGAGGCGGCCCGGCTATCGGACCCCATGATGAACCTGTCGGGCCTGTTCGGCTTTCACCTGGTCGTGCCCGAACCCGACGAGACGGTCGGTGCGGGCGAGGAGCTGGCGATGGGCGGCCTCACCTGGCGGGTGCTGGCGACGCCCGGGCACACGCCCGGCGGGGTGTGCTTCCACTGCCCCGCCGCCTCGGTGGTGATCACCGGCGACACGCTGTTCGCCACCGGGGTCGGCAGAACGGATCTGCCCGGCGGCGACACACAGGCGATGCTGGAAAGCATCCGCACCGTGCTGCTGGCCCTGCCGGATGACACCCGCGTCCTGCCCGGCCACGGCCCGCCGACGACGATCGGCGCCGAGCGACGGTCGAACCCTTTCCTGTAACCCCGAGCGTCGAAAGCCCACGGATAGCTATCCGTGGGCTTTGGTCCGAACAATAGGTCCCTCCCTATCTCAGGATCCCGACCAGAGACGCCCCCCAACGCCAACACAATCTTGGATTGACGCACAGTCGCGGGCCGATATACTGACGGGTGTTCCAGGCCCCAGCGGGCACGCAGGAAAGGACCCGATGCGGACGCAGAGACACAACCCGTCGCGAGAGTCGGCCGGCCGGGCCGGCGCGGCGGGCGTCCGCGCAGGCAGCATTGCCGTGGTCGATGTACCCTGCGTGCCTTAGGGCAGGCGCGACACCGAGTCTTCGACGACCCGCGGCCCTGAGGCGACACCAAGCCATCAGGGCCTTTTCTTCACGGGCGAACGCCATGAGCAAATCACGACAGCGCATCCAGGTATACGACACGACCTTGCGGGACGGCACGCAGGCGCAGGGGGTCAGCCTGTCCCTGGAGGACAAGCTGATGATCGCCGAGAGGCTGGACGAGCTCGGCACCGAATACATCGAAGGCGGCTATCCCCTGTCCAATCCCAAGGACAAGGCCTTTTTCGAGCAGATCCGGCGGCGGAGCATCCGCCACGCGAAGGTGGCGGCGTTCGGCATGACGCGGCGCAAGGATACCCGGGCCGCGGCCGATGAGGGCATGAAGGCGCTGCTGGCCAGCGAGGCGCCGGTGGTGACGGTCGTCGGCAAGAGCTGGGACCTGCACGTGCGGGACGTGCTGCGGACGACGCCGGCGGAGAACCTCAAGATGATCGCCGACTCGATCGGCCTGATGGTCCGCCGCGGGCGCGAGGCCATCTTCGACGCGGAGCACTTCTTCGACGGCTACAGGGCCAACGGCGGCTACGCGATGAAGGCGCTGGAAGCCGCGGTCGAGGCCGGGGCGGGTTGCGTGGTGCTGTGCGACACCAACGGCGGGTCGCTGCCGGGAGCGGTGGCCGAGGCGGTCGCGGCGGTGGTCGCGCGCTTCCCGGGCGTGCCGGTGGGCATCCACTGCCACAACGACTCGGACCTGGCGGTCGCCAACACGCTGGCGGCGGTGGAGGCCGGGGCGGTGCAGGTGCAGGGCACGATCAACGGCATCGGCGAGCGCTGCGGCAACGCGGATCTGGTCAGCGTGATCGCCAACCTGGTGCTCAAGTGCGGCAAGAGCTGCCTGCGCAGGGGCGCCATCGGCCGCCTGACCGAGCTGAGCCGGTTCGTCTACGAGATGGCGAACCTCCCGCTCCGCGACAGCCAGCCGTTCGTGGGCATGTCCGCCTTCGCGCACAAGGGGGGGATGCACGTGCACGCGGTGCAGCGGAACACGGTCAGCTACGAGCACATCGACCCGGCCGAGGTGGGCAACCGCCGGCGCGTGCTGATCAGCGAGCTGTCCGGCGCCAGCAACGTGGCCGTCAAGGCCCCGGCCAAGTTCGGCCTCCGGCGGGACCGCCGGCTCCAGCGGAAGGTCCTGGCCGCCATCCAGGAGCGGGAGAGCGCCGGATACACCTACGAGTCCGCCGACGCCAGCTTCGAGCTGCTGATCCGCAAGACCCTCGGCGGGGCTTGGTACCGGACCTTCTGGGAGCTGGACCACTACCGCTGCGTGATCCTCCAGGGCCGGACCGGCCCCACCAGCACCGAGGCCATCGTCAAGCTGTCGGTGGATGGCCAGCTCGCCCACACCGTCTCGGAGGGCGACGGGCCCGTCAACGCCCTGGACTGGGCCCTGCGAATGGCGCTGCGGGGGCAATACCCGGCCCTCCAGGACGTCCGGCTGGTGGACTACAAGGTGCGGGTGGTCAACCCGCGGGCGGGGACGGCGGCGAAGGTGTGCGTGGCCATCGAGTTCCACGACGCGGCCAACGGCTACTTCGGCACGGTGGGCGTGGACGAGAACATCATCCATGCCTCCTGGCAGGCGCTCACCGACGCCTTCGAATACAAGCTGCTCAACCAGTCCGAGACGCGACCGAAGAGATAGCCATGGACATGGACAAGGTCTACGACCCGAAGGCAGTCGAATCGGACGTCTACCGGCGCTGGCTGGAGGCCGGGGTCTTCCACGCCGACCCGGCCGCCCGCGGCAAGACGTACTGCATCGTCATCCCGCCGCCCAACGTCACCGACAAGCTCCACGTAGGCCATGCGCTCAACAACACCCTCCAGGACATCCTCATCCGCCAGAAGCGGATGGACGGGCACAGCACGCTGTGGATGCCCGGCACCGACCACGCCGGCATCGCCACCCAGACCGTGGTGGAGAAGCGCATCCTGGCCGAGGAAGGCCGGCGCCGCACCGACTTCGACCGCCAGGAGTTCGTCGCCCGCGTCCAGCAGTGGAAGGACGAGTACGAGCGGCAGATCCTCGACCAGCTCCGGTCGATGGGCTGCTCCTGCGACTGGGACCGCACGCGCTTCACCATGGACGAGGTCTGCGCCAAGGCCGTGCGGACGGCGTTCTACCGCCTGTTCGCCGACGGGCTGATCTACCGCGGCAAACGGCTGGTCAACTGGGACCCCGCCACCCAGACCGTGCTGGCCGACGACGAGGTCGAGCACGAGACCGTCCAGGGGCACTTCTGGTACATGCGCTACCCGCTGGTCGAGCCGGTGGAGCTGGCGGGCGAGACGATCGAGCACGTGACGGTGGCGACCACCCGGCCCGAGACGATGCTGGGCGACACGGCCGTGGCGATCAACCCCAACGATCCCCGGGCGGCCGTGCTGGTCGGCAGGATGGTCCGCCTGCCCATCGTCGGGCGGAAAATCCCCATCATCGCCGACGACCTGGTGGTGCTGCCGGACCCCGAAAGCGCCGACGAGAAGGCGCGGTTCTCGACGGGCTTCCTGAAGGTCACGCCCGCCCACGACCCGAACGACTGGGAGATCGGCCTGCGGCACGGGCTGCCGGTGGTCAACGTCTTCGCCCCCGACGGCACGATCAGCGACCGCCACGGCTGGGAGGACGCCGACGCCCCCGAGGCCCAGGCCCTGCTGGGCATGGACCGCTTCGAGGCCCGCGAGGCCATCGTCGAGTGGTTCCGCAAGGAGGACCTGCTCGAAGACGTCCGCGAATACACCCACGAGGTCGGCCACAGCTATCGCAGCCACGTGCCCATCGAGCCGTACCTGTCCGACCAGTGGTTCATCGCGGTCAAGCAGCAGATACCGTCCCTGCCGGAGGCCGGGCTGATCGCCGGGACCGACGTCCCTGCCAACTCCCTGGCGGGTCTGGCGCTGGCGCCGGTGCTGGACGGCAGGGTCCGCTTCACGCCCGAGCGGTATGCGGCCACGTATCGCGCGTGGCTGGAGAACCTCCGCGACTGGCCCATCAGCCGGCAGTTGTGGTGGGGGCACCGGATCCCCATCTGGTCGTGCGATCTGGAGCTGCCGCCGGACGTGGCGCCCGAGCCCGTCGCCGGTCACGACCTGGACGCCCGCTCGCTGGCTGCGCTGACCCGGTCGGTCGGGGGGGACTGGCACGCGTTCTTCGAAGGCCAGGGCGCCTATCACCTTCGCGTCGAGCCGCACCCGGAGCAGGAGGGCTTCCTCCGCGCCTATATCTGCCCCGAGTCGGGCAACACGGAGCTGGAAGCCCGCCTGACCGAGCATGGCTGGCAGCAGGACCCGGACGTCCTGGACACGTGGTTCAGTTCGGCGCTGTGGCCGATCTCGACGATGGGCTGGCCGGAGGAGACGGAGCTGCTGAAGCGGTTCTATCCCACGTCGCTGCTGTGCACCGCGCGGGAGATCATCACGCTGTGGGTGAGCCGGATGGTGATGTTCGGGCAGTATTTCCGCGGGGAGGTCCCGTTCGCGGACGTGTACATCCACGCGATGATCCAGGACGGGCAGGGCCGGAAGATGTCCAAGAGCCTGGGCAACGGCATCGACCCGCTGGACATCATCGACAGCCACGGCGCCGACGCGATGCGGTTCACGCTGGCGCAGATGACGACGGAGACGCAGGACGTCCGCATGCCGGTGGAGAGCATGACGCTGCCGGACGGGCGGCAGGCCAACACCAGCCCGAAGTTCGACATCGGGCGGAACTTCTGCAACAAGCTGTGGAACGCCTCGCGGTTCGCGCTGATGAACCTTTCGGGCGCGCCGGCCTGGGGGCAGGTGCACCCGGGCGAGGAGATCACCGACCGGTGGATCCTCTCCCGCCTGGCGACCACCGTCCGCGACGTGACGGGCAGCCTGTCGGCTTACCGGTTCAACGAGGCGGTCAACGCCCTGTACCGGACCATGTGGAACGACTTCTGCGACTGGTACCTGGAGATCGCCAAGGTCCGCATGGCGGCGGGCGAGGAGGCGCCCAAGGCCGTTCTCGCCCACGCCCTCGATTCCCTGCTGCGGCTGCTGCACCCGGTCGTGCCGTTCGTGACCGAGGCGATCTGGGCGCAGCTCAACTCCGTCGCCCCCGTCCGTGGGCCCGGGGACATGCAGGCCGAGCCGGTGCTGGCGTCGGCGGCCTGGCCGCGGGCGCAGTCGGAATGGATCGACCCGGACGTGGAGGGGCAGATCGGCGCGATACAGGAGCTGATCAGCGGCCTCCGCGAGGCCCGAAGCCGGCACAACGTCCCCGCCGCCGACACGGTGCGGGTGACGGTCATCGCCGCCGGCGACGACGCCGCCCTGATCGAGCGGACGGCCGGGATCATCCAGGGCCTGGCGGGCGTGTCGGAGCTGAAGATCGACCCGTCGGCGGGCCCGTCCGGCACGGACGCGACGGTGGTCGCCGGCAACATCCAGGCGCTCCTCCACGACGTGATCGACACCGAGGCCGAACGCGCCAGGCTGACCAAACGCATGGAGACTCTCCAGCGCGGCATCCGGGGCGCCGAGGGCAAGCTGGGCAACGCCGGCTTCCTCGGCAACGCCCCCGCCGAGGTGGTCGAGCGGGAGAAGCAGCGCCTCGCCGAGATGCGGGCCGAACAGGCGGCGGTGGAAGAATCGCTCAAGTCGCTGGGGTAGTGGATCGTGCCCATTGCGGATGGCGGATTTCGGATGGCGGATGGAGAAGAAGCAACAGACCCGGAACCGTCGCGACGTGTTTCCTCTTCTGTTGCTTCTCAAATCCGCAATCCGCAATCCGCAATCCGCAATCGAAGAATCCGCAATGAGCCCGGCTTGTTGGGCGGAAAACGCGGGGGCATGCGCGCGACGGGGGTATAATAATCGAGGGAGGCCCCAGGCTGGGGTGCCGGGGGGCCGGACAAGGCAGGTGCACGATGGAAGTGGCGGTCCAGTTGTCGCGCATCATCATCTCGGAGACATCCCCCCGGCAGATCATCTTCCTGAGCGAGGTGGGAGGTCCGCGGAGCTTTCCGATCGAGATCGGCATCCACGAGGCGTTGGCGATCGACCGCCGGCTCAAGGGGATTGAGACGAGCAGGCCGCTGACGCACGAGCTGCTGGCGTCGGTGATCGGCGCGATGGGCGGGCGGCTGGCCCGGATCGTCGTCAGCGACCTGCGCGAGCACACCTTCTACGCGACGCTGTACATCGAGCGGGACGGGGAGGTGATCGAGGTGGACTCCAGGCCGTCCGACGCGATCGCCCTCGGCGTGGCGTATGAGACGCCGATGTTCGTGGCCGAGCACGTCCTGGACCAGGTCGTCGCCGGCCCGGCGGACCTGGAAAGCCAGCGCGAGGGCCTGCGGATGCGGCGGGAAGAGCTGGCCGAGGAGATCGCCCGCGCCCGCCGCCGCCTGTCCAAGGCCGACGAGCTCGACGACGGCCAGAGCCAGGAAGCCCGCCGGCTCCAGCAGTACCTGATCGAGATGCAGGCGGAACTGGAGGCCATCGAGGAAATCCTGCGGCACATCGAGTGAGGATCGCTATCGGCGCGGGGCGAATTCGCCCAGGTCCACCTGGACGCCGCGGGGGGTGAAGTAGGTGGCGTTGAGGGCGCTGCCGGGCAGGGACGTCAGGACCACCCCGTAGAGGTTGTGCGTGGCGGCCAGGTCCAGTTCCCTGCCGTCCGGGCCCGCCTTGGCGGGATCGGAGGGCCTGCTGAAGTGCCCGACGAAGAAGCATATCGACCCCATCGCATCTCCCAGGAACCGCTCGGAGGGCACGTACTGGTCGTCGCCTCGCTTCTCGCCCGGCAGATACAGCTTCGGCGCCGCCCAGCCATGCTCGTAGGCGATCAACCCGCCCGACCGGCTGGTCCGGTCCGCCCGGTCCTCCCGCTCCACCACAGCCAGCGCCATCATCGTGCTGCGGTGGCCAAACGCCTCCGCCAGCAGCAGCAGGTTCCACAGGTCGGCCATGGAGAGGATCTCCGCCTGGGCGTCAAAGTCCACCAGGCGCCCGCTCCGCAACGCGGGGCGGTCCCCGCTCCCCCGGCGCCGGGCGATGTCGCGGGAGATCTCCAGCGCCAACTGCTGGCGCGACATCCTGGCGTCCCGCAAGGGGTCGGAGGAGATCTGCTCCAGCAGGTGCAGGTCGCGGATGTTGAAGCGGTATCCGGAGGTGCTTTGCCACTGTCCGGCCAGCTGGGCGGCGCGAGGCAGGCTGCCCGGGGCACGGTCCACCGCCACCACCGTCGCCAGCAGCTCCTGCCGGGTGGACGGCAGGACGTTGAAGTCCTTGATCATCCGCTGCATCGCCCGGACGGCGGGGGTCTTGGCCTCCATGGCGGCCACGCGCTGGCGGAGCACCGTCGGCGAGACCCGCGCCGACAGCACCTCCAGCGCCGAGCCACGCGGAAAGGACTCCTCCTCGTTCAGCCGACCCAGCAGGGCCTCGTCCCAGGGCTGGGCGGCGACTCGGCTGACGATCCGCCGGTAGCGGGCCTCCTCCGGGTCGGTGGTCTTGCCCTGGGACGCCCAGAGCTTCACCAGCTCCGACAGCACGGCCGGGGAGGGGTTCTCCTCCAGCCACTTCAGGATGGCATCCCGCATGCCCGGGTCGGTGGCGAGGGGCAGGGCCTCGGCCATGTGCCGGCCCACGGCGGGATGCCGCCGGCGGGCGAGGAACTCCAGCACCTCGTTGCGGAGTGGCGACGGGGCGCCCTCTTCCATCAGCACGCCCGCCAGGGCGTCGTACGCCTCGGGCATGTCCGCCGCCAGGGTCTCGACCACGCGCATCGAAGCCAGGCGATCCTCCGGCGACAGCGCCGGCGAAAGCACCCGCCGGACGTTGTACAGCGCGATCGTTTGGGGCCGGAAGGCGCGGAGCGGATTGCCCGGCTGGCGGACCAGCTCGTCGAGGTTCTGCGGCGGGCGCGGCGCAGGCGTCGCACACCCCCCGGCCAGCCCGGCCGACAGGCACGCCGCCCACCCCCAAAGGCATCGATACTTCATGAGCTCGCCCTTCCGCTGCCCGACCCGTCCCGGCGACGGCCCGAAGGCCCGGTACGCCCGGGGCCGGGATGATCTATTCTCCAAAAACGCCCCCCGGTTTTCCAGTGGTTAGGTGCCGGGTTGAAAAACCCGCCCCGCGGCGATAGACTCCCGCGCCGGGAGTCAGCCATGAATATCGCCAAACAGATGGACGTGCTGCTGCGGGGCTGCGAGGCGGCGTACACGCCGGAGGAGCTCGAGCAGCGCCTGATCGAGGCCGGGAAGGAATCCCGCCCGCTGCGGGTCAAGCTCGGCCTGGACCCCACCGCTCCGGACATCCACCTCGGGCACACGGTGGTGATGCACAAGATGCGCCAATTCCAGGACCTTGGCCACAAGGCCGTGCTGATCATCGGGGACTACACCGCCCGGATCGGCGACCCCAGCGGCGCCAACGTCACCCGGCCCATGCTGGAAGCCCAGCAGATCGAGGCCAACGCCAGGACGTATTTCGACCAGGCGGGCAGGGTCTTGGACACCTCCCCCGAAAAGCTGGAGATCCGCCGCAACAGCGAGTGGCTGGAGAAGCTGACCTTCGCCGACATCCTGCGCCTCGCCGGGCAGATGACCGTCGCCCGCATGATGGAGCGGGACACCTTCGAGCTGCGGTTCCGCGACGGCGTGCCGATCGGCGTCCACGAGTTCCTCTACCCGCTCGTGCAGGCCTACGACAGCGTCTGCATCGCCGCCGACGTCGAGATCGGCGGATCGGACCAGACCTTCAACACCCTCTGCGGGCGGACCATCCAGCAGGCCTACGGGCAGAAGCCCCAGATCGTCCTGATCCTGCCCATCCTCGTCGGCCTGGACGGGGTCGAGAAGATGTCCAAGTCCAAGGGCAACTACGTCGGCATCACCGACGAGCCCGCCGATATGTTCGGCAAGGTCATGTCCATCCCCGACGAACTGATGGCCAACTACTACACGCTGCTGACCGACCTGCCGGCCGCGCGGATCAAGGAGCTGGCGGACCCGCAGCGCACCCATCCCCGCCAGGCCAAGGCCGAGCTGGCCAGAATGATCACCGCCGTCCACCACGGCGAGAAGGCGGCCGGCGAGGCCTCGGCGGAGTTCGACCGCGTCTTCGCCCAGCGCCAGACGCCCACCGACATGCCCGAGATCCCCCTTCCTGCCGGCAAGATCGGCATCGTCGAGCTGGTGGTTCAGGCGGGCTTCGCCGCCAGCAACTCCGAGGCCCGGCGCCTGGTCAAGCAGAACGCCGTCAGCATCGACGGCGAGAAGGTTACCGACATCGACGCGGCCGTGACCCCCGCCGACGGACAGATCCTCCGCGTCGGCAAGCGCCGCTTCGGTAGAATGATGGTGCGATGACCCTGCAACTGCCGAACCTGGAACACGCGGATCGCTACACGGGGCTGTTCGTGGTCGATTTCGGCGAGCAGGCCTGCGTGGGCTACACCGCCGCCGAGGTGGCGATGCTGCTGGAATCCGAGCGGTACGCCGACGCCAAGGTCTACCGCATCTACAACGCCGCCCCCGACGGGACGATGGAGCTGGTGGGCGTGCCGGCGGCGCGGTTCCAGCAGGAGGCCGGACTGCTCTTCTACCGCCGCGACATGGACGCCGCCCGGGAGGATTTTGAGCACCTGCGGCGGCTGGCCGACCAGACCCCCCTGCCCACCCGGGCGCAACTGCTGCTGGGCGTCCTGCCGGCCGATGTGCGCCTGCGGTACGTGGTGGGCCTGGCCTACCCGGCCGAGGTGGACGCGGACGTCGCCCGCTGGATGCTCGACCACGACGTGAGCGCCGGCGACTACGCCGACGGCGGCGCCGGTAGGCTGGCGACGGTCCGGGCGACGGCGCAGATCGTGGACACCGCCCAGCTCCACGCCGCCCCCTTCCGCCAAAGCCGGCCGCGCGAGGAGGTCCTCGCCAGCGTGGGCAGGCCCGTTCAGAGGATCGCCTGATGAAGCTCACCCGCCGACTGGCCGCGCTGATCGCCTGGACGCTGCTGCGGACCGCCCCCAGGCCCGCCGGCGAGCGGGAGATCGCACGCCACGAATTCTCCACCCACCCCGGCGGCAAGGGCCTGCGGTTCACCGAACGCCTCCGCGACGCCTTCCGCAAGCGGTGGCTGCGGCTCCGGCAGGATTGACCCGGGTGCCATGGTCAGGCGTCGTTCGCCTGACCATGCCGGACGTTCCGTGCGGCCAGACCCGCATGGTTACGC
>DASRZG010000421.1:0-8962 GCA_035686585.1 Phycisphaerae bacterium | reverse complement strand
CAGGCCGGCGGCGGGCTGGCGCTGTACTACACCGGCCTGCTCTCCGGCGAGGACAGGTACCTCCAAGAGGGCTTCCGGCCCATGCTGGAGAAGGTGGTGGCGATCTACGACGCCCACGGCGACGATCCCGCCATGGCGGGCTGGCACGGGCGGACGCCGATGACCTACGGCAACGACGACTTCGTCCTGGTCGCCCTGATGGCGGGCTTCCGCCGGTTCCGCGACGACCGCTATCTCAAGCACATCAAGAAGCGCACCCGCACCCACCTGGACTGGATGGCCGAGGACGGCTCGTACCCCAACTACGGCTCGACCTTCGTCTGCAGCATCGAGCATCTGGAGTACCTCCGGCTGGCGGAGGAGTTCGGCTTCGACGACCACGTCGACGACGTCCGCGCCGCCGTGGAGCGTTCGGCCGCGTTCGGCCTGACGCTCCAGGAGCGCGACCTCAACGACCCCCTCTTCTACGGCGGGCTGTACGGGCAGACGTCCTACGGCACGGAGCGCGACCGCATCCACCACCGCTCGACGGGGTACTCGATCAACTTCTACCTCAAGCACGTCGCGAAGACCTGGCCCCGAACCTTCAGCGCCTTCGGGTGGGAGAAGCCGTAGGCGCCGCCGTCCCCCGTCCGCCGGGTGCCCCGGACAAGCCTGCCCCGCTGGGGCCGTCGTCCGGCTTGTCCGGTCTCCCCGGGAAGTCGCAGCGCCCCGCTCCTGTTCCTCCTGGCACGGGCCCGAGACGCTGACGGAACAACCGGAAACAGCAGCGGCTTTTCCACATGGCAGGGAGAGGTGGATTCCCGCATAATCTTGCCCATGGCCATGCAGGATTCGTCACGGGGCATCACCCGCACGCGGTTCACCGCCAAATGGTCCCGCGTCGACCTGCCCGAGCAGGACGCCAGTGAGGAACATCATCATGAGCGAGGAACACCCCGCTGATGCACAGGGCAAGATCATCGTATTCGGGGCCAGGCGGATTCGCCGTGCATGGGTTGACGACCAGTGGTACTTCTCCGTGGTCGACATTATCGCTGCGCTAACCGACAGCGATGCCCCAAGCAAGTACTGGACGGCCATGAAACGGCGGGAGGCCGCCTCGAGTGGATTCCAGTTGTCTACAATCTGTAGACAACTCAAGTTAACCGCTTCAGATGGAAAGGCTTACAAGACTGATTGCGTCAACACGGAGGCCGCATTCCGCGTCATCCAGTCCATCCCCAGCCCCAAGGCCGAACCGTTCAAGCAGTGGCTGGCCAGCGTCGGCTATCAACGCGTGCAGGAGATCGAGAACCCGGAACTCGCCCAGCAACGCATGCGGCAGCTCTACAGGGACAAGGGCTATCCCGACGACTGGATCGAGAAGCGCGTGCGCGGCATCGCCATCCGGGACGAACTCACCGACGAATGGCACGAGCGCGGCATCGCCCGGCAGGAGGCATTCGCCATTCTCACGGCCGAGATATCCAAAGCCACCTTCGGCCTGAGTCCGTCCGAGTACCGAAAGCTCAAAGGCCTCCAGCGGGAGAACCTGCGCGACCACATGACTGACCTGGAACTCATCTTCACCATGCTCGGCGAAGCCGCTACGACCGAGATCGCCCGCACTCAAGACGCCCAAGGCTTTGACCCGAACCGACAGGCGGCACGCGACGGCGGTGCCGTCGCCGGAAGCGCGCGGCGGCAGCTTGAGTCCAAGTCTGGCCGGAAGGTAGTCACCCGCCGGAACTACCTGCTCGACAAGCCCAAGGCGAAGCGCCTGCCCCACCCGAAGACGGAGTAGCCCCCGACGCTGTGAGATCGAGGCAGACCACCGGCGGCGGGAGGACCATCGGCGCCGTTTGCAGCAAGGACAAGCGCAGGAACATCCCGCCGAGGAACTGCCCGACTTCCGACCCGCCCGCCCTACGGCATCAAGCTCGGCTCCATCTGGCTGGCACGGGTCACGAAGGAGACACCTTCGCTCGGACCTTCGCGCTGATCGCTGGTTCCACTGGCCGGAGCGCCTGCCCCGAGTAGGACCGGCCCCTGCGTGTGCCGCTGGCAACCCGCTGTAGACGAACGGGCTGCCATCGCCGGCCACTCTGCTATACTGTCCTTCCACGGGAGGAGGAAATGGCTTGACGTTGCGACGATGCCTGGTTCTGGCCTGTCTGCTGGCCGCGGGGGCGGCTGCGCAGGCCCAGGAGGCGGGCCTGCCGGTGGAAGATATGTTCCGCTGCCTGTGGGCCCGCAAGGCCCTGTTCGCGCAGGCCGCCTACCGGCTGTACGAGGTGGAGGTGGTCGGCCCCTGGCCGAAGGGGTCCAACTCCATGAAGGTCAAGCTCAAGCTCCTGGACGATCTCCGCGACGACGACGCCTCGTTCAAACCCGAGGAGGCGGAGATCAACGTATTCGTCAGCGGCAATCGCCTCCTGGCGGATCGCCGCAACGCCAAGCGCTACCTGGCCATGCTGCGGGCGTACACCAGCGGCAAGACGAAGCGCTGGTCGTTGGCCAATTTCGGGCCGATGGTGGTGACCGCCGCGGGCAAGTCCACCACGGTGCAGTATTACCTGGTGGCGATTGACGCGTACGGGGAGAACTTCTGGAAGGCGTTCCGCGAGCTGGTGGTCAAGCCGCCGGCGGGGGGGCAGGCGGCGCAGTTCGACAAGATGGTCGCCTGCCTCACCGGCGACGACCCCGAGGCCCGCACCCTGGCGGGGTGCTTCGCGGGCGTGAACGGATGGGGCTACCGCGACGGCGCCAAGACTGCCTCCCAGCCGGACGCCTTCGCCCGCGCCCTGCTGGCGGTGAAGGACCCCAAGACCCGGGCCCTGGCGGCGCAGGCCTACGGCGCCGCCAACGCCGACCTGCTGCCCCGCGACCCCGCCCTGCTCCAGAGCATCTTCTCCCACGCGGACAAGGAGGTATACACCCCCGCCCTGCACAACGGCCTGCGAAGGTCGGTCAAGCGGGCCGAGTCCCTCACCGGGCTGATCCGCCCGGCCCTTCTCGGGCCCGCCTGTCACGTCGAGCGGCGGACGCTGATCCTGTCGGCATTGACCGCCTGGGGCGAGCAGGCGGGGCTGTTCGCTGCCGAGCTGGAGGCGATTGCCCGGGGCCGGGCCGCCCCGCCCGCCACGGACCTGGACCGCGTGACGGCGCTGCGTCTTTGCCTGGACGCCGACTGTGACGGCGCCGACCGCCTCGTGCTGGACACCCTGGTGACCGTGCCGTCGGCGGTGGCGCTGAAGTACGCCGTGGACAACAAGCTGTACGCCGTGGTGCCCGCGGTCATCGGCGCCGCCCGGGCGGGCAAGCTCCAATGGACCGAGACGCACGGCGCCGCGCTGGCGCTGCTGACGCGGCGGCACGTCGACGGCAAGTTCGAGTCCTTCGACGCGTGGTGGGCGGCGGTGGAGAAGGCGGGCCAGGGCGACGCGGCCGTGCGGGACGGCTTCCCCGACCCCGACGTGGTCGCGCGCTGCCGGGAGCTGATCGCCCAGCTCGCCAGCCCGCGGTACCGGGTCCGCGAGGCCGCCAAGGTGAAGCTGTGCAAGCTGGGCGGGGCCGCGCTGGGCGAACTGGAAAAGGCCTCGCGCAGCGCCAACCCGGAAGTGGCCGCCTCCGCCGCCGAGGCCCTGGCGGCCTCGAAGGACCTGTTCAAGGGCAGCGCCGACCGCCTGGCCGCCGCCGCCAACGCCGAGCGGGCGGGCAAGACCTTCCTGCCCATGCCGCAATAGCCGGGAAACAGGGGCCCTCCCCGCCGTGTTATACTGACCGGCGGACCACGGGGCCGCGGCAGCCGCCCGGGGCGGCGTCGGTAGCCCGTGATGCCGGAGGTGAGCGCGTGGCGAAGCTTCGATGGGGACTGCTGTTAGCCCTGGCGGCGGCGGCACCCGCGGCGCCGCCGGAGAAGGATCCCCCCTCGGCGGAGAGGCTGTTCAACAGTCTCTGGTCCAAGCGGCAGATCGTCCAGGCCGGCGCCCTGAAGCTGTACATGGTCGAGCTGGACCCCGCCCAGGTCAAGGCGGGCGGCGCCACGACCAAGCTGCGGGTCGTCCAGCCGGTGGGGTGGGAGGACAAGTCGTTCAAGCCCCAGGACGTCCAGGCCCGCATCCACGTCGGCGGCGGCATGGAACTGGCCGATCGGACCGGGTCGAAGCGCTACCTGGCCCTGATGCACCACATCTCGGTGGGCAAGATCGATCAGTGGATGCCGATCCAACTGGGTGGGGCCGGGGACGGCACGAAGCCGCCGTACCGGTACTTCCTGGCGGCCGACGGCTTCAGCGAGGCATTCTGGAAGGCGCTGAACGACCTGATGTTCCAGCTCGCCCCCGAGGGCAAGGGTGGGCCGGACGGGCAGTTCCAGCGGATGCTGGGCTATCTCGCCGGCAAGGATGAGCAGGTGCGGGACCTGGCCGCCTGCTTCGCCGGCGTCAACGGCTGGGGATACCGCGACGACGCCAAGGCCGCCTCCCAACCCGACGCCTTCGCCCGCGTCCTGCTGGCTGCCGGCGAGCCCAAGGTCCGCGGATGGATGGCGCGGGCGTACGCCGCCGCCGGGGCCGACCTGCTGCCGCGCGACCCCGGCCTGCTCGAGCGGGTCCTGTCCCACAAGGACAAGGACGTGCACACGCCCGCTTTGCAGGGCGGCCTGCGACACGCCGCTGGACGGGCCGACGCCCTGGCCGGCGTGATCCGCTCCCGGCTGGCGGGGGCCGAATGCGTGGGCGAGCGCCGCTCGCTGGTGCTGGAGGCCCTGACCGGCTGGGGAAAGCGGGCGGCGGCGTTCGTGCCGCCGTTGAAGGAGATCGCCCTGGGCAACGCGGCTCCCGCCCCCACGGAGCTGGACCGCGTCACGGCCCTGCGGCTGTGCCTGGACGCCGACTGCGACGGCGCCGAGGCCCTCATCCTGGACACCCTCGAAACGGTCCCCTCGGCCGTGGCGCTGAAGTATGCGGTCGATCACGAGATGCACGCGGTGGTCCCCGCCGTGATCGGCTCCACCCGCAAGGGCCGGATCCGGTGGAGCGACACCCACGCGGCCGCGATGATCCTGCTGACGCGCCGTTTCCCGGACGGACGGTTCGAGCAGTTCGACGCGTGGTGGGCGTCGGTGGAGAAGGCCAACGGGACGGAGGCGGCGGTGCGTGGCGGCTTCTCCGACCCCGCCGCCCGCTCCCGCGCCCGCGAGCTGATCGCCCGGCTCGGCAGCGACCGGTACAGGATTCGCGAGGCGGCGACGGAGGAGTTGATGAAGCTCGGCGGCGGGGCGCTGCCGGAGCTGGAGGCCGCCTCGCGGAGCGCGAACCCGGAAGTGGCCGCCTCGGCCTCCGCCGCCGCCGAGGCGGCCGGCGCCCAGTTCAAGAGCCTCGCCGATCGCCTCGAAGCCGCCGCCGGCGCCGAACGGGCGGGCAAGGCGTTCCTGCCGATGGCGGAATAGGCGTATCGCGTCCGCGGACCTCCGCTTGCGGTTTAGCGAAACAAGGAGCACCCCCGGTGACCCAACCCAACTTCGTGATCTTTCTGACCGACGACCAGGGCTACGGCGACCTGTCATGCATGGGCGCGCCGGACTTCCGCACCCCGCACCTGGACCGGCTCGCCGCCGACGGGGCGCGATTCACCAACTGGTACTCCAACTCGCCCGTGTGCAGCCCGTCGCGGGCGTCGCTGCTGACCGGGCGGTATCCGGGCCATGCCGGCGTCCGGTCCATCCTGGCCGGACACCGCACCGCCACCGGCCTGCCGCCCCACGTGCCGACGCTGGCGACCGCGCTGAAGCCGCTGGGGTACCGATCGTACATGGCCGGCAAGTGGCACCTGGGGATGGCCGAGGCGTCCCGCCCGCACCGGCACGGCTTCGACCGGTGGTACGGCTTCCTGGCAGAATGCATCGACTACTACTCCCACATCTTCTACTGGGGCATGAACCACCCCGGCCCCGGCGTCAACCCCACCCACGACCTGTGGGAGGACGGGCGGGAGGTCTGGGACAACGGCGCGTACTTCACCGAGCGGATCACCGCCAAGGCGGTCGATTACCTTCGCGACGCCGTCCGCGCCGGCGGGCCGTTCCTGCTGTACGTCCCCTACAACGCCCCGCACTACCCCATGCACGCCCCGGCCAAATACATGGACCGATTCGCCCATCTGCCATGGGACCGGCAGGTGATGGCGGCCATGATCAGCGCCGTCGACGACGGCGTGGGCGAGGTCATGGCCGAGCTCCAGCGGCTGGGCGTGGCGGGGGACACCTGCACGTTCTTCATGTCCGACAACGGCCCGTCGCGGGAGTCCCGCAACTGGCTGGACGGCACGCCGGACCCGTACTACGGCGGGACGACGGGCGCGCTGAAGGGGCACAAGTTCAGCCTGTACGACGGCGGCATCCGCGTGCCGGGCATCCTGCACTGGCCCGGGCGGATCCCAGCCGGGCAGGTCCTGGACGGGCCCTGTGCGGCCATGGACATCTTCCCCACCTTCCTGGCCGCCGCCGGCGGCGACGCGGGCTCTTGCGAGATCGACGGGACGGACATCCTGCCGTACGTGGCCGGGAAGGAGGCGCTTCCGGAACGGTACCTTTTCTGGGAGATGCGCGACCAGCTTGCCGTCCGGCGCGGGCCGTGGAAGCTGGTGCTCAACGGCCAACTCGTCGAAGGCGCCCCGCCGGAGGACGCCGTCCACCTGTCCAACCTGGACGAGGACATGGGCGAGAACGCCAACCTCGCCGCCGACCATCCCCGCCTGGTGGGCGAGATGACCGAGGCCGTCAAGGAATGGGGTGGCTCGATCGAGAAGCGATGGGCGACGGAGTTTTCGGTCAGGGACCAGGGCACGACGACGCACGGGTAACGTGGGGGAATGTCCGGGCGGTCCCGCCTTCGCGAAACCGCAAGCGGTTAGAGACTATGCGGGGAAGTCCGTGCCCTCGCGGATCATCGCCATCACGCGGATCATCTCGCGGATGGACTGGGGGTCCACGAGCTTTTCGCCGCCGTGGCGGAGGACGTCGTGGACGTTCTCGTAAAGCGACGGCGGCGGCGTGCCCTCGGCCGGTTCGGTCACTTCCTGCCAGGGCAGCTTGTCGGTGGTGCCGTACTGGCGGTCCGGGGCGGCGCCGTCGATGGCCTCGATCGCCTCCGCGGCGGCGGGGTCGAACCACCGGACGGTGGCGGTCTGCTCGTCGCAGGTCAGCGTGCCGCATGTGCCGCAGAGGGTCCAGACGGGCAGCCGCGCCTCGCCCAGAGCCTCGCACATGGAGATCTCCAGGTCGATCGTCGCGCCGCCGGCGGCGACCAGCAGGGCCTTGACGTGGTCCTCGGCGTCGCCGGCGCTGGCCAGGTGCCGCATCGACCCCAGGGCCCGGACGATCGGCGAGCCGACCAGTTGCATCGAGATGTCCAGCATGTGCGAGCCGGTGTTGTTGAGCAGCCCGCCGCCGCGGCTTCGCAGCGTCTGCCAGTCCAGCCGGCGGATGAACGTCCCGGCGGAGAACACCCGCACGTGAAACAGCTCGCCGATCCGGCCCGATTCGATCGTTTCGCGGAAGTAGGTGAACATCGGGCGGTAGCGGCGCGACTGGTTGATGAACAGCTCCCGGCCCGTCTCGGCGGCGGCGGCGATCATCGCGTCGGCCTCGGCGAGGTTCATGGCCATGGGCTTCTCGACCACCACGTGCCGGCCCGCCCGCATGGCGCGGATGCATTCGGCCGCGTGGTTCCGCGAGGGCGTGGCCACCACCACCACGTCCACGTCCTCGTCGCCGATCAGCTCGTCGAAGGTGTCGTACGCCCGGCAGCCGAACTCGGCCACGGCCTCGTCGCGGCGGTCGGCGACCGGCTCGAGCACGCCCACGATACGGGCGTCGGCGCGGGGGCGAAGCTGCTCGACGTGGATCATCCACCCGGCCCGGCCCAGGCCGGCGACGGCATAGCGAAGGGGTTGGTCAGTCATGGTCATTCCACGCCGATGCGCGCCTCCATCGTGTGCGCCTCTCCGGGCGCCAGGGTCACGGCGTTATCGTAGATGTTGGCGGTCTCGATGCATACCATGCCCGGCCATTCGTCGTCGCCGTAGTCGCTCATGCGGGCGGCCTTGGCGGACCAGGGGTTCCACACCACCGTCGAAGCCGACCCGGACTGGGCCACCGTGATTCGCCGGCCCATGCCCGGATCGTCCAGCACGCATGCGGATTCGGTGTTCACGTAGGCCCGGTCGGTCTCGCCGGCAAAGCGGATGGGCTCGTCGCCCTGACGCCTCCGGGTGGTCTCGCCGACCGTATCGACGTACTCGGCGCCGGCCAGGCCCGTTATGCGGACGCCGCGGATGTCCGAGACGGCCAGGTAGCTGTGCAGGGCCTCGGTGATCGTGAACGCCTCGCCGCCGGTGTTCTCGGCTTCCAGGGACACCGACAGCGTTTCGCTCACGGTCACTCTCAGGCGCAGCTCGAACTGCCCCAACCAGTACCGGCGCGTATCGTCGTCGGCCAAAAGAACGAGCGTGATTTCCGCCAGGTCGCCGTCCAGGCCCGTCGATTCCACCTCCCACTCCCTCAGCCTGGCAAAGCCGTGGTGCGGCGAATCGGCGGCTGGGCCCGTCGAGCTGAACCACGGGAAGCACACCGGCACGCCCCCGCGGACGGGCTTGCCCGGCTCGAACCAGCTCCGCCGGCTCATCCACAGCACCGGCTCGCCCCCCGCCGGCCGGTAGCCGGTCACGTGCGCCCCGTGCAGCAGCACCGTCGCCACCCCGCCGGGCGCGTTGACCGACGCCTGCGTCAGCCCCCCCGGTCCCCGGCCGAACTCCACCACGCCGCCGAGGCCGAAATGGTAATTGAGTTCGTCCAGTTCCATCCACGTCTCTCCTTGTTGCAGGCACAGGGGAGTAATATCGAATATCGAACGCCGAATGTCGAACGTCGAAGGAACATCACCCGCCGGCCGCGAGCACTTCGACATTCAGGATTCGG
>DASRZG010000420.1:0-7091 GCA_035686585.1 Phycisphaerae bacterium | reverse complement strand
CGTCGAGCTGCCCGCCGGCCCCGTCGCGGTTGTAGATCCGCGAGGCCATGTTGTACCACGCGATCCACTGGCACGCCTCGCGGAGCGTCCGGGGCGGCTGCTCGATCACCCATTCGTTGACCTCGGCCATCTCGGCGAGGTTGGCCGCCAGCTCCGGGCGGGCCTCGGCCTCGGCCGCGGCGCCGATGGCGGCGACGGTCCGGCGAATCCAGCCCTGCACGGCCAGGATCACCTTCTCCTCGGCGTCGAGGAAAGCGTGCTTGTCGGGTCCGTGTCGGGCGCGGCTCTGGCGGACCTGTTTCAGCAGCCCGCCCCAGCCCAGCTCCAGGCCGATGGCGTAATCGGGGCCGAAGTGGGAGCTGCCGCCGACGCCGGGGGTCAGGTCGTACATCTGCCACAGCGGCGCCAGGTGCGGGACGGGGAACTCCGGCGGCCAGCCGGCGGGGCGCATCCGGTTCAGGAAGAACATCCACCGCCCCGCCAGGGCGTCGGCCGGATCGACGTAGGTCGGGTGGACCGCCAGCAGGGAGGCGAAGTTCTCCGCCCAGCCGGCCGGGCCATAGAACGAGCCGTTGGGGTGGTTGGGGATCGGCTTCCACTGGAAGCCTTCCGGCGGGGCGACGATGCCCAGGTCGTCCTCGTCCATCGGCCCGAAGCGGTCGATCTTCTGGCGGGTCTGGGCGAGCTTGGTCGCCACCAGCATCCGGAGGCGGTCGGCGTGGGTCAGCGGCTTATCGGCTGTGACGGTCATGACGGCGCCTCCACCGCCATCCCGGCCACGCGAACCTCGACGCCCGCCTGCATGGCGGCCTCGGCCAGCTCGCGCAGCGTCTGCTCGTCCGGGGCGGCGAGCCGATCGTCCGGCGGGGCCATGCCCAGGCTCTCGTACTTGCTCGATCCGAGCGGATGATACGGCAGCAGCTCGTAGTACAGCAAGCGTGGCCAGCCGGCGATGAAGGCGGCGATGGCCCGGACGTGGGCGGCCGTGGCGTTGAGCGGGGCGACCACGGGCGTCCGGACGATCACCGCCGCGTCGGCCCCGGCCAGCCGGCGGGCGTTGGCGAGGATCTCCGCGTTGTCGGCGCCGGTCCATTGCCGGTGCTCCCGGGCGTCCATGGTCTTGATGTCCATCATCACCAGGTCGCTCGCCCCGAGCAGGCGCTCGACCCGCTCCCAGGGCCCGGACAGGTTCGTCTCGACGGCGGTGTGCAGCCCATCGGCCTTGCAGGCCGCCAGGATCGCGCCCGCGAAGTCCGCCTGCATCAGCGGCTCGCCGCCCGAGACGGTCACCCCCCCGCCGGAGCGGTCGTAGAAGGGCCTGTCCGCCCGCACCGCCTCCAGCACCTCCTCGACCGTCATGTCGCGTCCGACCACCGTCAGCGCCCCGGCGTAGCAGCCGGCTGCGCAGGCGCCGCAGACGGTGCAGCGGCTTCGATCCAGCCGGTGGCCGTCGGCCGTGGCGGCGTGCACGCCGTTGGGGCAGGCCTCCGCGCACGCCCCGCACCCGATGCAGCGGAGGGGGAAGAACTGCAACTGGGGCGCGGCGGAGATGGACTCGGGATTGTGGCACCACCGGCAGCGGAGGTTGCATCCCTTCAGGAACACCGTGGTCCGGATGCCCGGCCCGTCGTGGATCGAGAAGCGCTGTATGTGACTGATCCGCACCGCTTGCGTCCTCCGGCACAGCCGCACGGGAAGATAGGAGAACACGAATTACACGAATTACAGCGAATTGCACGAACTGATTTGTTGTTGTTTCAACTCTTCTGCTAATCCGTGTAATCCGTCTTAATCCGTGTAATTCGTGTTCCCTTTCGTACGGCAGGGTCGTACCCTCACAGATTGTACCACGGGTCCCGCGAGAGGATCGGCCGGGCATGGAAAAGGTGCGAATCGGGTTCGTCGGCGTCGGGAACATGGGGCAGATGGCCCACCTGCGCAACTACGTCACCGTCAACGATTGCCAGGTGGTGGCGCTGGCGGACCTGCGGCCCAGGACGGCGGCCCTGGTGGCGCGGCGGTACGGCGTCGAGCACGTGTACGCCGACTGGCGCCAGATGCTCGACGCCCACGAGCTGGACGGGGTGGTGGCGTGCCAGCAGTTCTCCACCCACTTCGCCCTGCTGCCGGAGCTGTACCCGCGGACCAGGCACCTGTTCACCGAGAAGCCCCTGGCCGTTTCGGCCGAGGCCGGCGAGGCCCTCGCCAAGGCGGCGGCGGAGGCGGGCTGCGTGCACATGGTGGGCTACCACAAGCGGTCGGACCCCGCCGTCATGGCGGCCAAGGAGACCATCGACGCCTGGAAGGCCTCCGGCCAGATGGGCGCCCTGAAGTACGTGCGGATCACCATGCCGACCGGGGACTGGATCAGCAGCGGCTTCGTCGGCCTGCTGGACGGCGGCGATCCCCGGCCGGCCCTGCCGACCGAGCCCCCCTGCGAAGGCATGGACGAGGCCGCCTGCAAGCGGTACTGGCAATTCGTCAACTACTACATCCACCAGGTCAATCTGATGCGGCACCTGCTGGGCGAGCCGTACCGGGTCGCCTACGCCGACCCGTCCGGCGTGGTCCTGGCGGCCGAGAGCGAATCGGGCGCCGCCGGGGTAATCGAGATGGCGCCGTACCGGACGACGGTGGGGTGGGAGGAATCGGCCCTGGTCGCCTTCGAGCGGGGATACGTGAGGATCGACATCCCCGCCCCGCTGGCGGTCAACCGCCCCGGGACGGTCGAGGTCTACCGCGACAGCGGCGACGGGGCGACGCCCGAGCGGACCTCGCCCACGCTGCCGTGGGTCCACGCCATGCGCCAGCAGGCGATCCACTTCGTGAAGGTCTGCCGCGGCGAAATGCCCCCGCCGTGCGACGCGACAGAAGCGGCGGAAGACCTGCGCGTCGCGCGCGACTACATTCGGATGCTTGCGGACGGGTAGGGAAAGCTCGACAGAGGCGCAGACGACGCAGCGCGGGCGTTACCCGCAACCCACGGAACCGGGAACCGGGAGAAACAGCAAATAACGAATATCGAATACTGAATATCGAATTTCGAAGTGCGTACCTGCAGGGGCGGATCCCGCTTGCGGTTTCGCGGAAGTCCATACGAGCCGGAGGGTGTGCTTAGAGGACCTACCGCCTTAGACCTTAGACCTCTCCGTCGCGTCCTCTGCGGTTCGACAACCAGAAAGGAAGACGACCCATGTCAAAAAAGATCGCGATGATCGGGGCGGGCAGCAGGGTGTTCTGCAAGACGCTCATGGCCGACATCATGGCCACGCCGGCCCTGGCCGACAGCGAATTCGCCCTGATGAGCCCCACCGAGGGCAAGCTGCGGCGGATGGAGGCCTTCGCCAACCGGATGATCGCCGACAACCACCTGCCCGCCAGGGCGTGGGCCACCACCGACCGGCGCGAGGCCCTCGCCGGCGCCGATTTCGTCGTGATCATGATCCAGGTCGGCGGGCTGGAGGCGTTCGGCATCGACTACGAGGTCCCGCTGAGATACGGCGTGGACCAGTGCATCGGCGACTCGCTGGGCCCCGGCGGGATCTTCCGCGGCCTGCGGACCATCCCCGTGCTCGTCGACATCGCCGACGACATGGCCGAACTGTCCCATCCCGGGGCGATCATGCTCCAGTACGCCAACCCCATGGCCGCCAACTGCCTGGCGCTGGGTGAGGCCACCGACGCCGCCTTCGTCGGCCTGTGCCACGGCGTCCAGACCACTCTCGACCTGATCGCCGGCTACTGCGGCGTGCCCAAGGAGGAGATCAGCTTCACCTGCGGCGGGATCAACCACATGGACTGGTTCCTGACGTTGCGGCACAAGGGACGCGACCTGTACCCCCTCCTCCGCGAGGTGTTCGAGAGGCCCGAGTACTACAAGAACGAGAAGGTCCGCGGCGAGGTCCTGCGGCAGTTCGGGTACTTCTGCACCGAGAGCACCGGCCATCTCAGCGAGTACGTCCCCTGGTTCCGCTCCAGCCGCACCGCCCTGGACACCTACTGCGACGAGCCCGGCTTCGGCGGGGCCAGCGGGGCCTACTACAAGTACTCCAAGGCCCTCGCCGCCAAGTACGCCGACCGCGACCCGCTGGACTACGAGTCCAGCGCCATCGAGAGCCGGTCGGTCGAGTACTGCTCCTACATCATCGAGGCCGTCGTCACCGGCAAACCCTTCAAGTTCATGGGCAACGTTCCCAACGCCGGCTACATCGACAACCTGCCCGACGGGGCCTGCGTGGAGGTGCCGACCTTCGCCGACGACACCGGCCTGCACCCGGCCGCCGTCGGCGCCCTCCCGGCCCAGTGCGCCGCCGCCTGCATGACCAACGTGAACGTGCAGATACTCGCCGCCCTGGCCGCCCTGGAGACCGACCCGGAGGCGATCGTCCACGCCGCCGCCCTCGACCCGCTCACCTCGGCCGTGCTGACCCTCAGGCAGATCCGCGCGATGTGCAGCGAGATGCTCGAGGCATCCCGGCCGTGGCTGCCGGAGTTCGAGGGCAAGGCCATCCGCCCCACCCCGGCCATCTCCATCCCGCCCGACTGTCAGCCCGTCGCCGTCCCGCTCGACCCCGCCCTGGCGATCAACCAGCGCTTCGCCAAGCTGATCGAGCAGGAGACGGACTGACCGGCAAGTTCGCTTCTTCCCCGGCGGCAGGGATGACGAAGATAGGAACGGGGAATGCGTCCGGGATGATCCCGGGACATTGGGGAGACTGCCGATGGCCGTGCCATGCCGTTGCCGACGGGGTCCCTTCGACGTCCGTGCGCTGGTGGGGGCGATGTCGTTGCTGGCTGTCCTGGCGGGCGGGTGTGCCAGCGCGGGCCCTGAAAAGGCCCTCGTCATCCGCCGCACCGAGCAGTTCGACCGGGAGGTCCTTCAAAGCGGCAAGCCCGCGCTGGTCCTGTTTTCCAAGCAGGGCTGCGCCCCGTGCGCGCCGCTGTACGGCACGATGGACCGGCTGGCGTGCGAATACAAGGCCCGGGCGGTCGTGGCCAAGTTCATGGCCTTGACGTTCTTCTTCCACGCGCCCGCGCCGGAATTGAACGCCCGCTACAACATCTGCTGGGTGCCCACCGTGATCCTGTTCGCCAACGGCCAGCCGCGAAGGCGATGGTTGTGCGAATACAGCATCGACACGTACCGCCAGGCCCTCAACGAGGTGCTTCCGCCGCCGTCTCCGTGACGGTTGCTCCTGCTGCCGCGGGGGTACTGAATCTCGAATCTCGAAGTGCGTGCCCGCGGGGAAGGAACCCGCCCCAACGGGACAAGCTTGCGGTTTCGCCAAGGCCCACACGGGCCGGAGGCGGTACCAAGAGACCTTCGCGGGGTGCGCAAATAATGAACGGTAGCAGCGCGGAGGCGGCCCCGGCCGGGCAGGCCGGGGGGGTGCGAGGATGAGCGGCGGAAGAGGACGGCTTCGGGTGGGGACCTCCGGGTGGCAGTACGACCACTGGAAGGGGCTGTTCTATCCCGACCAGCTCAGCCGGTCAGGGTGGTTCGGCTACTACGCCCACTGCTTCGACACGGTGGAGGTGAACAACACCTTCTACCATCTGCCGACGGCCGAGACGTTCGACGCCTGGCGGGAGGCGGCGCCGGAGGGATTCCTGTATGCCCTCAAGTTCAGCCGGTACGGCTCGCATCTGAAGAAGCTGAAGGACCCGGCCGCCAGCGTGGGGATGTTCGTCGAGCGGGCCGACCGGCTGGGGGACCGCCTCGGGCCGATCCTGGTGCAATTGCCCCCGAACTGGAAGGTGAACGTCGAGCGCCTGGATGCCTTCCTGGCCGCGGCGCCGAAACGGCTCCGCTGGGCGGTGGAGTTCCGCAACCCGGGCTGGCTGTGCCGGGAGGTGTTCGACGTCCTGTCCGCCCATGGGGCCGCACTATGCATCCATGACGCCCTGGAAAACCATCCGCGGGAGGCCACCGCGGACTGGGGCTATTTCCGCTTCCACGGGGCCGGGCCGTGGGGGAAGTATTCTCACCAGGCCCTTTCCGTCGCGGCCGGGCGGATTCGGGAGCGACTGGAAAGCGGTGCGGATATGTACGCCTACTTCAACAACGATGCTCAAGCCTTCGCGGTGGTCAACGCCCTCGACCTGCGCCGCTACGCCGGCGGCGGATAGCAGGTGCGAGCCGGGGTCGAGCGGGCCAAGCATCGCTCCCGGCTACCCCTCGCGGACGCGGCCGGAAGCGCAGCGTGGCCGCCGCCGGGGCGTTGCCCGGCACCTTCTCCCGTTCGACCGCATGCACCGCCGCCCCGCCGCGATAGGCCAGGATCGCGGCCAGGTTGAGCAGGTCCTCGTCGCCCGCTTGCTGGACGTCGTGCCTTTCCAGCCTGCCCTGTTCGGGATGGAACCGCCCCCAGCATTGCTCGCCGGCAGAGACCAGCAGGACATCGATGGCATGGGCCGATGCCGCCTTCAGAATCCCCTCCAGGTCGTGCTCGACCAGCCCCAGGTGCTCGGCCTGTCCATATCGGTCCGCCGCCGCGCGGATCGGCTGGGCGAAATCATCCTCCAGCAGCTCGACGGCCTGCCGGTGAAGCTCCTCGGTCCGGGCCTCGTCGGGATTGCCCGCCACCCGGCGGGTGTCAAGCTGCGGATAGGAGCTGACCTGGCGGTAGACGCCCTGCAACGGCTCGGCCGCCGCCAGCAGCAGCGGGGCCCGCTCGCCCTGCAACACTTTGACGACCTCCGCGTCGATCCGCCGGCAGTAGTCCATCAACTGCCTCTTCTCCGGCGCCTCATCGGACCCGCCGCCCTGCCCGTGGTAGACCGCGGGCCGGTTCCTGCCAGGCTGGTGGGCGGCCGAGCCGGTGTGGAACTCCACGTGCCGCTCAAACTCGTCAAACTGCAGAAACTCCGCGAAATCCTTTGGCGCCTTGGGAAGCTCCACCGGCTCCACCTCGTATCGGCTCGCACGCAGAAGGCGAACCACGTTCTGGCTCAGTTCCAGAAGATAGAATCGCTCGTCTTGCCGCCATGTGCCCAACAGGGGCTTGATATAGTACGTATCGCAGACGGTCACCACCTCCGGGGGCGCGACGGGAAGGCGCAGGACGATCGGGGCGGCATTTCCGAGGAAG
>DASRZG010000419.1:0-8252 GCA_035686585.1 Phycisphaerae bacterium | reverse complement strand
TCGGGGCCGAGAAACGTGAACGCCCCGACCCGCACGTCGTCGGCGAGTCCGGCGGGGTTGAGGACAACGGCCTTGGGGGATATCTCCGGCATGGGCTTGGCAATCCGCTATATCGGTTCGGCGTCCACCAGCATGAACTTGATCTCGGCCTCGGCCACCAGCTCGCCGCCGACCAGGGCCCGGCATTTGCAGTGTCCGGTCCGCGTCCGGACGTGGAGGGCGACCGACTCGATCACGAGCTGGTCGCCCGGGCGGACGGGCCGGCGCATCTTCGCGCGGTCCATGCTCAACAGCACCGCCACCTTGCCCGTGTGCTCGAGGCGCTGGCTCAGCAGCACGCCCGAAAGCTGCGCCATCGCCTCCAGGATCATCACCCCGGGCATGATCGGCTCGCCGGGGTAGTGCCCCTGGAAGAACGGCTCGTTGACCGAGACGTTCTTGACGCCCACGGCCTTCTCGTCGCCGACCAGTTCCACCACGCGGTCGATCATCAGGAACGGGTAGCGGTGGGGCAGAATCCGCATGATCTGCCGTATGTCGAGCTGGGGCTTGCGGACCAGCGCCTTGGCCCGCTCGCGCGCCGCCACGTGCTCGCTGAGCTTGCGCACGAGCTGGTGGTTGAGCTGGTGCCCGCTCTTGTACGCGACGATCCGGCCGCGCAGGCTCCTGCCCAGCAAGGCCAGGTCGCCCACCAGGTCGGCGATCTTGTGCCGGACGTGCTCGTCCGGGAAGCGGACCTGGTTGTCCACCGGGCCCTCCTCGCCCATCACCAGGATGTCCCGCGCCGTCAGGTGCACGCCCCAGCCGCGGGCCTGGAATTCCCGCGCCTCCGCCTCCAGCAGGAACGTCCGCGCCGGGGCGATCTGCTCGGCGAAGTCGTCCTCGTACAGCCGGAAGCCCAGCACCTGCCGCCCGATGCTCCGCACGGGCCCGTAGTCCAGGTCGTACAGGATGTCCAGGTAGTCGTTGTCGCCCGGCAGCGCCGCCAGCATCGCGTCGCCCGCCGAAACCGCCGTCGGCTGTTCGATGACGAATACCTTCTTCTCCGCCTCCTGCTCCTCGATGCCGGCGGCCGCCAGCACGTCGGTGAAGGGCTTGGGCGAGCCCTCGGTGGAGGGGACCTCCTGGGCGTTCAGCTCGATGATGAGGTTGTCGATCCCCAGCCCGTTGACGGCGGCGAGGATGTGCTCGGTGGTGTCCACGCCCACCGTGCCGTCGCGGATGCTGGTCCGCCGGTCCTGCCCCGGGGCCAGGTTGGCGATGGTGGCGCTGATCCGCGCCAGCTTGGGCAGGTCGGTCCGCACGAACACGATCCCCGTGTTCGCCTGGGCGGGGCGGAAGCAGACCGTGCCCTCGACCGCGCTGAACAGCCCTCGCCCGGCCAGCTCCACCGGCTCCCTAATCGTCCTCTGGGCTCTCACCTTCGCTCAGCTTCCTCTCCAGCTCCCGCAGCCTCTGGAGGACGTCGGGGATCTTGCCGACGTTCTGGAGGTTGCGCCAGAACTGCCGCGATTCGATTGCGGGATAGCCCAGCACGGCGGTTCCGTCCGGGATGTCGCGATGGATCGCGGCAAACGCCCCGATCCGGGCGCCCGTGCCGATCACCACGTTGTCCCGGATTCCCGCGTGCCCGCCCATCATGGCGAAGTCCCTGACCACCGTGCTGCCCCCGATGCCGACATGCGCGGCCAGCAGGCAGCCCCGGCCCACCTGCACGTTGTGGGCGACCTGCACGAGGTTGTCGATCTTCGTGCCGTCGCCGATCCGCGTGGCGCCGAACTTCGCGCGGTCCACGCAACTGCCCGCGGCGATGTCCACGTCGTCGCCGATCTCCACCGTCCCGGTGTGCGGGACGCGCCGGTGCGCCCGCCCGTCGAAGTAATACCCAAAGCCGCTGGCGCCGATGATCGCGCCGGGGCCGATCCGGCACCGCCGCCCGATCGTGCTGCGGGCCTCGATCAGCGTGCCCGCCAGCACCACCGTGTCGTCGCCGATGGCCACCCCCGGGCCGATCACCGAGTTGGCGCAGATCTTCACCCGGTCGCCCACGACAACGCCGCTGTCGATCACCACGGCCGGTCCGATGCCGACGTCGGCGCCCATCCGGGCGTCGCCCGCCACGATCGCCGACGCGTGCACCCCGGCGCCAGGGAGGTGCTCGTTCTCGCCGATCAGCCCCAGCAGGGCGGCAACCGCCGCTTCCACGTTCTCGACGCGCAGCAGCGGCTTGGCGGTCTCGATGGCCGCGCCGGCCGGCACGATGGCGGCGCCCGCGCGACTGGCGGCCAAGGCGCCCACGCGGCGGTCGTCCTGGACGAACGTCAATTCGTCGGGCCCCGCCGACGCCAGCGAGGCGATCCCCGTCAACGGCCTGTCGCCGTCGCCGGAAACGCCGCCGCCAATCCGATCGGCCAGCTCGTTCAGTGTAAAGTGCTGAAGTGCCATCTGATTGCGGCCATGATAGCTCCGCCCGCTCACCCCGGCAAGCGACCGGGCCTTGGGGTCCAGATCGGCATGATCAGGGTGTTTGCTTGCTGCTTTCGCGGTACCGGCGGTTGAGCGCGTCCAGCACGGTCTGGGTGATGTCGATCTTCTCCGAGACGTACAGCACCTTGCGCTGGGCGATCTTCTGGTACAGCTCGGGCGTGGTCTTGCTCTCGATGTCGATCCCTTCCTTGTAAAGGACCAGGTCATACCCCGCCGACTGGGCGACGCGGGCGACCTCGTCGAGGGCCTCGGTGTACAGTTGCGACATCATCCGGCGGTGCTGGGCCATGAAGGCGCCTTCCTCGAACTTCAGCCACACCGCCTGTTCGATCGAGAGCTTCTTGAACTCCTCCAGACGCTGTTCGTGCTCGCGGGTGCCTTCCTTGAGCTGGTTGAGCAGCTTGGAGAGGTCTTCGATCTTCTTGGTCCGCGCGTCGTTGACGGCCGTGGCCTCCGTCCGCTTCTGCTCGAGCTGGGCGTTCAGGGCGTCCCGCTTGGCGTAGCCGTCGAACACGGCCCCGACGTCGCAGACGGCGACGCGGGCGGGCTGGGCCGCCGGTGGGGGCGCCTGGGCCCAGCCGGTGGCCAGGGCCGCGGTCAGCACGGCCGCCACGGCCACGGCCAGGGTGATCATTCCGGATCGCTTCATTCGTGTACTCCTTGTTCCAAAGGGATGGACCGCCGGCGGTGACCCGCCGCGGCCGAGGCGCCCTCCGGTGCGCGCGGTCAGAACGCCCATCCGATGCTGAAGCTCAGAAGCTGCGTGTCGTCCACGCTGGTCTTGCTGATCGGGAAGCCGAAATCGAACCGCAGGGGGATCGGGGCCTGGAGCATGTACAACTGGATGCCCACGCCCGCCGAGAGGCGGTAGTCCTGAATCGTCGTGGTGCTCTCCACCGTGCCGCTGTCGACGAACACCGTGCCGCGGAGCTGTTCGCCCACCAGCGGGAAGGTGTACTCGCCGCTGAGCAGCACGGAAAAGTCCCCGCCGACCACCTGCCGGTACGCGCCCTGGCGCGGGCTGACGCCCCGGTACTTGAACCCGCGCAGCGATCCCAGCCCGCCCCCGTAGAACCGCTCGAACACCGGCGCGCTGCCGAAAATCTGCCCCACCGCGCCCCGCATCGCCAGGATGTGCTTGCGGTCCTGCTCGTCCAGCCACATCGTCCAGTAGCGGCGGTAGTCGCCCTGGCCCTTGCCGAACCCGAAGTCGCCCACCACCTGCTCGTAGCTGAGGGAGATCCGGTCCCCGCGCGAGGGCATCCACGCGCTGTCCGTGCGGTCGCGGATCAGCGCGCCTTTCAGGCCCGCCAGGCCGCTCGTGCCGGCGACCCGCCGCACGTCCGCCGGCGCCTTCGTCCGGTCAATGTTGTCCACCTCCACCCCCTCCACCCGGCTCGAAACCGCCACGTACCAGCGGTTCGGGAACCGGTGGCCCACCCGGAGAAGCCCGCCGTAGCGAATCTCGTCGTACGTCTCACGCCCGGCCGTGAAGGCGAACGCCGACGTGCCCAGCAGGATCGGCCTGTCGAACAGCCACGGCTCTTCCCAGTCGATCCGGAACCGCATGACTTCCGTCCCCGGCTGGGCGCTGACCCGCAGGACCTGCCCGGCCCCGCGGAAACCCTCCCGCCGCCGCGCCTGCTCCCACGACTTCGGCCAGGCCAGCGGGTCGAAGTTGAGCTCCTCGAACCGCACGGTGCCCACCAGCCCCGCGTTGCTGTCCACCCCGGCGCCGATGACGAACTGGCCCGTCTGTCTTTCCTTCACCTGCACCAGGGCGTTGCGGGCATGCGGGTCCTCCCCGAACGGCGTGATCTCCACCGTCTGGAACAACTGCGTTTCCCGAAGCCGCTGGGCCGACTCCATCACCGCCTGCGCGTTGTATAACTGCCCCGGGCGGAGCTGGATCTGGCGCCGGATCACGCCCTCCCGCGTGATCGTGTTGCCGCGGATATCGATCCGGCCCACCCTCATCTGCTCCCCCTCGTGGATCGTGTAGACCAGGTCCACCTCACCCGGCGTCTCGGTGAAGGCGTGCTTGACCGTCTCGGTCGCCTCGATGTAGCCGATCTCCCCGTACCGCCTGCGGATCTCCTCCCGGTCGCGGCGCAGCTTCAGCTCGTCGTAGTACTCCCCGCGCAGCAGGTTCAGGCCCCGCTCCAGCTCGGCCGGGCTGAACACCTTCGCCCCCACGAACACGTCCTGCCGGATGCGATACCGCGGGCCTTCCTCGATCAGGAAGGTCAGCGTGGCGGCGTTGCGGTCGAAGGTCAGGTCGCGGGCGACCTGGGCGTCCAGGTAGCCCTTGGAGCGGTAGAAGTTCCGCAGGTCCACCACGTCGCGGTCGGCGGTCTCCAGGTCCAGCGCCCCGGCCGTGAACGGCCAGAGCTTCGCCCGGGTCTTGACTGCCCCGCGGAGTTGGAGATCGCCGATCCCCTGGTTGCCCTGGAAGCGGATCTTCTTGAGGTGGGCCTTGGGGCCCTCGACGATCCGGTAGATCACCCGCCGCTGCTGCCGGAGAGCGGTTTCGTCCCAGGTCACGCTGGCGCGGTAGTATCCGTCGGCGCGGTAGAGGCTGGCGATGCCCTGCCGGCCCGATTCGATCAGGAACATGTCCACGGGGTCGCCCGCCGCGAAGGGGACGACCTTGGCCAAGTCCCGGTCGCGGAAGGCCTTGTTGCCCTCGAAGACGACCGCCTCGATGACGGGGCGTTCCTCCACGTGGAAGGTGAGGATCACCCCTCGCGCGGTGACGGTGGGCGTGGCGGTCACGCGGGTGTACCGGCGGGTCTTCAGCAGGCGCTGCTCGTCCAGGCGGACGGCCTCGGCGTCATACGGCTGGCCGGGGCGGACGGTTACGTCCGCCAGCACCGCGGCGCTGCTGCGGAAGGTGTTGCCGGTTACCCTCACCTCGACGATCACGTTGGCCTGGGAGGCGCCCTGCCCGCCGGCGTGGGGCGCCGCCGACAGCACCAGCGCCAACAATGCCGCCAGGGATCGCCTTGAGCGCATACGGTCCACGAAGACTCCCTTCGTCATGACAAGCACAGTTTACCAGGGGCGCTGTGGAAATCATAAGCCCCCGGGCCGTGAAGTCAACCCTTTCGGAACCCCGCGGCGGGCCGGGGCGCCTCAGAACTCCGCCATGCTCTCGGAGGCGAAGTTCTCAAACCGGATGCACTCGGGCAGGAAGGTCAGGGGGATGGTGTCCACCGGGCCGTTGCGCTGCTTGGCGACGATCAGCTCGGTCACGCCGGTCGGGACGTAGTCGGGGTCGCCGCGGTGGTAGTAGTCTTCCCGGTGCAGCAGGATGACCACGTCGGCGTCCTGTTCGATCGCCCCGGACTCCCGCAGGTCGCTCATGCGGGGGCGGTGGCTTTCCCGGCCTTCCGGGCCCCGGTTGAGCTGGCTGAGGACCACCACGGGGATGTTCAGTTCTCGCGCCAGGGCCTTCAGGCCCCGGGACATCTCCGCGATCTGCTGCTGGCGCGAGTCGCGCATGCTCGACCCCATCGGCCCCATCAGTTGGAGGTAGTCGACCAGAACGCAGCGGATATTCGCCGACGCCGCCATTCGCCGGGCCTTCGCCCGCAGCCGCAGGACGTTCAGGTCGGCGGAGTCGTCGATGAAGATGGGGGCCTTGATCAGATCCCCCGCCGCCATCTGGAGGTGGGTCCAGTCCTCGGGGGAGATGTTCCCCCGTCGGAGCTTCTGGGAGTCGAACCGCGCCCGCGAGCACAGGAACCGCTGTGCGAGCTGGGACTTGGACATTTCCAGGCTGAACAGCACCACGGGGTGCCCGTCGTCGGCGGCGACGAACTCGGCGATGTTGCACGCCAGGGCGGTCTTTCCTATCGAGGGCCTGGCGGCGATGATGATCATCTCGCCGTTCTGGAGCCCGCAGGTCAACTCGTCGAGCTTGTGGTAGCCGGTCGCCAGCCCGGTGACGGTGGACCCGTCGGCGTTGGAGAGGGTCTCGAACGTCTGTTGCATGAGGCTTTCGAGGGTCACGGCGGCGTCGCCGATCTGCCGGGAGGCGATCTGGAAGACCAGGTGTTCGGCCCGGTCGAGGATATCGGCGGGGTCGTCCGGGCTGACGTAGGCCTCCTCGATGACCTCCTTGTTGGCGGCGATCAGTTGCCTCAGCAGGGCCTTGTCGCGGACCAGGCGGGCGTAGTACTCGCAGTTGGCGGTCGAGGGCACGCCGTCGGCGAGGCGGACCAGGGCGTCGACCCCCCCGACGCGCGCCAGCATCCCCAGCCTGTTGAGCTCCTCGCTGAGGGTGACCAGGTCCACCGGCTTGGCCGCGTTGTGCATCGCCACGAGGGTCTTGAACAGGACCTGGTGGGCGGGGAAGAAGAAGTCCTCCGCGCGGGTGATGTTGACGATGATGTCGATGGTCGGGGCGTCCAGGACCATCGAGCCGATCACGCACATCTCCGCCTCGGGGGAGTGGGGGGGGACGCGCAGGGCGAGGCGGTCGTCGGCCGATTCGGCGGCCCCGTCGCGGGCGCCGGCATCCGGGGGGATGAACTCCGGCTCGTCGGCGGGAGGCGGTCCGTCTGTATACGTCTCCGTCGTACTCATGGCCCTCCTTGGCTATGACCGGCCCCGACGCTGCGCGTCGGTGCCGGTCGCGGCGGTGCGCATGTCCGTGGTTGCCGCCGGGCGCGGCCGGAGGCCGGCGGGTCCGGGCCTACTCGTCCAGCTCGTCCAGCCAGTCGCGCTTGCGGCGGTTTTCGCCTTCGTCCGCGGACGGGTCGGGCTGTTCCCGCCGCTCGTGGGTCTCGGCGACGTCGCTGTCGTGGGCGGGCACCACCCACAGGATGACCTTGGCCTCGACATCCTCGGCGAACCGGACGACCACCTCGTATTTATCGAGCTTGTGGATGGGTTCGTCAAGGACAATATCGTTGGGGTCGACGTGCGTGCCGCCGGCGCCGATGGCCGCGGCCACCTGGGCCGGGCCCACCGAGCCGTACAGGTGCCCTTCCTCGTTGGCGCGGGCGCTGATCGTGAACTCCTTGCCTTCCAGGGCCCGGGCGACGGTCTGGAGTTCGACCTTCTGCTTGGCCAGTTCGGCCAGGTAGGCTTCCTTCTCCCGTTCGATCGCCCGGAGGTTGGCCTCGGAGGGGGGGGTGGCCAGGCCCTGGGGGATGAGGTAGTTGCGGGCGTACCCGGTGCGGACGTCAACGATGTCGCCGATGTCGCCCAGCTTCTTGACGTTTCGACGCAGTAGAACCTTCATGTCAGAACCCTTCCGGCCCGCGCGGAGGCGGCGGCGTCCGCGGGGGCATGCTGGTGCAGTCCGTTGTGGGCGGCGCCGTTACCCGATGTAGGGCATCAGCGCCAGGAACCGGGCGCGCTTGATCGCCCGGCGCGCGCTGCGCTGATGGCGTGCGCAGTTGCCGCTTCGCTTCCGGGAGAACATCTTTCCCTGCTGGGTCGTGAGCTTCTGGAGCGCGCCCACGTCCTTGTAGTCGATCTCCCGGACCTTGTCCCGGCAGAACCGGCACTTGGTTTGCTCCCGATATCGGAACTTCTTGCGAACCGGGCGCCGGGCGCCTCTGCTGCCTCTACCTCTGCCTGTACCTACGGCCATGGGCTTGGTCTCTCCTGTTGTCCTGGCCCGATCGATGCGATCGGATGTTCTCTAGAACGGGATGTCGTCGTCCGGCGGCTCCGGCGGGTAATCGCCGAAATTCTGCTCCGCGGGCTCCGCGGGCTCCGCGGGCCCCGCGGGCTCCGCGGGCCCCGGAGGC
>DASRZG010000418.1:0-8041 GCA_035686585.1 Phycisphaerae bacterium | reverse complement strand
CCGGGCCGACCTGGTCGAGGAGCTGGAGGAGCGGGAGCGGCTCTGCCCGACGACGATCTCCCCGGGCGTGGCCCTTCCGCATCCGGCCCACCCGCTGCCGTACAACATCGCCCGGTCCTTCGTGATCGTCGGCCTGACGGCCAGCGGGATCCCCTTCGGCTGCCCCGACGGCAGCCTGACGCGCCTGTTCTTCCTCATCTGCTGCAAGGACGAGCGGACGCACCTGCACCTGCTCGCGCGGATCTCGCGAATGCTGCTGAACCGGGTCACGCCCGCGGCGCTGATGGGGGCGCACGACGCGGTGTCCCTGGCGGCGATCCTGCACGAGCGGGAGGCGGCGGTGCGGGGGGAGCAGTAACGGCGAGACCCTGGCGGAGCCCGTTCGCCTGTGGTACGACACGCCCATGCGAGAGAATCCCTTCCGATCTCCGGGGCGGTGGCTGCCGACCGCGATCCACGTCCATACGGACCATTCCGACGGGCGCGTGAGCCCGCAGGAGGCGTTGCGGACCTACGCGGCCGCGGGCTACGAGGCGATGATCTTCGGCGACCACGAGTGCGTCACCGTCCCGGCCGACGGGCCGGAGGGCATGCTGGTCATCCCCGGCGCCGAGTGGGCGGCGCGGTTCCCGGACGAGCCGGCGGGGATGCATTTCATGGCGGTCGGCATGCGGGCCGGGGCCGCCGGTCAACTGGCGGGCCTGAAGGACGACCCGTACGCCGTGGCCGAGGCCCTGTCGGGCCTGTGCGATTACCTGGTCCTGGCCCACCCGTACTGGTCGGCGTTGACGACGGAGCTGATCGCCCGCCTGCCGGAGATGCCCGCGCTGGAGGTCTACAACCACGGCTGCGAGCTGGAGGACGCCCTGGGGGTTTCGTCGTACGTGTGGGATCAGTTGCTGGCCCGGGGGCGCCGCTGGGACGGCGTGGCCGTCGACGACGCCCACTGGCGGATCGACGACGCCTGCGCCGCCCGGGTGATGGTCAAGGTCGCCGAGCCGACCGCGGGCGAGGTCATACGGGCGCTGCGGGCCGGGCTGTTCTATTCCACCACGGGCCCGGAGATCCTGGACCTGGAGTTCCTCGCCCCGCGCCACCTGGCCGTGACCACCTCCCCGGCGGCGAGCATCCTCTTCCGCTGCAACGGCTCGTTGGGCAGCGGCCTGCACGCCGCCGGCGGCGAGGCCCTCACCCGGGCCGACCACGAGCTGCCCGATCGTGCCCGCTTCGTGCGGGTCGAGGTGACCGACGCGGCGGGGCGCAAGGCCTGGACGAACCCGTTCTACCTGGACGGGTGACCCGGTCCTTCCTACGCTGAATGCTTGACTGTCGGCCGCAAACGGCCTACATTTCTTCGACGACAGAGGCTCTCATGGTTCCCGGTCGCCCATTCAGGAGCGGGTCGCGTGGCGTATGACTGTGTAGTCTGCATCAAGTATGTGCCGGACACCAAGAAGGTCACCGGCGAGGCCATGAAGGCCGACGGGACGGTCAACCGGGCCGCCCTGCCGATGATCTACAACCCCGAAGACCTCAACGCCCTGGAGCTGGCGCTGGCCGTGCGGGACGCCCACGGCGGGAGCGTGACGGTGATCACGATGGGGGCCCCGGCCGCCACGGAGATCCTGCGGGACTCGCTGTGCCGCGGGGCGGATGCGGCCGTGCTGCTGACCGACCGCCGGGCGGCGGCGTCTGACACGCTGGCCACCAGCTACATCCTCTCGCGGGCGGTCAAGCTGCTGCCGCACGACCTGGTGATCTGCGGGCGGCAGGCGATCGACGGCGACACGGCCCAGGTGGGCCCGCAACTGGCGGAGAAGCTCGGCCTGACGCAGATCACCTACCTGGAGGCGCTGGAGGGCCTGGAAGGCGGCACCATCCGCGCCCGCCGGAACCTCGGCAACGGCTTCGAGGTGGTCGAGGCGCAGCTTCCGGCCCTGGTGACGGTGATGGACACCGCCAACGTCCCGCGCCCGCCGGCGGCCAGGCGGATCATGAAGTACAAGAAGGCCCGATCCCGGCCGGAAGTGGCCGCGGCCGTGGCGGCGGAGATGGGCGAAGACGCCGACAAGGACGCCGTCGCCGCCGAGGTGGAGCGGCGCTGCCAGGGGCTGGCCGGCAAGGGCCTGCTGATCGAGGCGTGGGACCTGGAGCGGGTGGGGGCGGACCTGGCCTTCTGCGGCAGGAACGGCAGCCCGACCAAGGTCCACAAGATCCTGTCGGTGGTCCTTACGGGCGGGGAGTACAAGGAAGTCCCCGCCACCGACGAGGGCGTCGCCGAGCTGGTCGGCGAGCTGATCCAAGAGCACACCATCGGATAACCGGAAACAGTGATGATCGACGTGAACCGAGACGGCGAGGTATGGATATTCGCGGAGGCCGAGCAAGGCCGGCTGTCCGACGTGCCGCTGGAGCTGATGAGCAAAGGCCGGTCGCTGGCGCAGACCCTGTCGGTGCCGCTGGGGGCGATCCTGCTGGGCGCAGGCGTCGCGCCGCTGGCGGACAAACTGGTCGCCCACGGCGCCGACAAGGTCTACCTGGTCGATGACCGGCGGCTCGGCCACTACCAGACCAGCAGCTATCGGCACGTGCTGTGCGACCTGATCACCCGGCACAAGCCGCAGATCGTCCTGTACGGCGCAACCCCGCTGGGGCGCGACCTGGCCCCCAGCGTCGCCAGCGCCATGTGGTGCGGCCTGACCGCCGACTGCACCGACCTGCAGATCGGCGATCACACGCCCCCCGGCACCGACCAGGTGCACAAGAACCTGCTGCTGCAGATCCGCCCGGCCTTCGGCGGCAACATCATCGCCACCATCGTCAACTACGACCGCTGGCCGCAGATGGCGACGGTCCGCGAGGGCGTGATGCCGATGACCGAGGCCGATCCGGCCCGAAAGGGCCTGATCGTGGACGCCTCGGCCGATCTGGACGGGCTGGTCCTTCCGCTGAAGGTGCTCCAATGCGAGCGGCGGCAGAAGAAGGTGAACCTCAAGGCCGCCCGGATCATCGTCGCCGGCGGGGCGGGCGTGGGCAGCAGGGAGAACTTCCAGCTCATCTGGAACCTCGCCAATTGCCTCGGCGGGGCGGTGGGCGGCTCGCGAGCGGCCGTGGACCTGGGCTACGTAGACCACGACCACCAGGTGGGCCAGACCGGCACGACGGTCCGTCCGGCCCTGTACATCGCCTGCGGGATCAGCGGGGCGGTCCAGCACCGGGCGGGGATGGCCGAATCGGCCCGGGTCCTGGCGATCAACTCGGATCGTCACGCCCCGATCTTCTCCGTCGCCCACTACGGCATCGTCGGCGACCTGAAGGACGTGATCCCCCGGCTCGTCAAGGTCATCCGAACCGGCGCAGGGATCAAGGCATAGCGAGATGGCGCAAACCGGTGACTGATAAAGCACGAAATTCGAAATACGAAATCCGAAACAAATCCGAAACCCGAAAACGGCAAAGAAGCAGCAAAGAAGAAGCAGTACTGACGGCCAGGCTTCTGGAATTGCTGTTTCTTCGCCGCTTCTTCTCTCGTGCTTGTCGTTTCGGATTTGTTTCGGATTTCGAGTTTCGGATTTCGGATTTGCCTCCGATTTGTATCGGATTTCGATTTTCGGATTTCGGATTTGCCTCCGATTTGACCACTTTCAGACAGGTACGCAGGAACCCCCATGGCTAACTTCTTCACCGACAACGAAGACATGAAGCTCCTCTTCGATCACTTCGACCTCCCCCGGCTGGCGGGGATCATGGAGGACGGCTTCCAGTTCGCCGGCGAGTTCGACTACGCCCCCGTCGACGCCGCCGACGCGGTCGATAACTACCGCCGGATTCTGGAGATGCTGGGCGAGCTGTCGGCCGAGCAGATCGCCCCGACCGCCGAGGAGACTGACCAGGTCGGCAACACCCTCAACGAGGACGGCTCCGTCACCTACGCTCCCGGCATCGCCAAGGCCATCAAGCTGCTGGGCGAGGCCGACCTGATGGGCTTCACGCTGCCGTACCGCTTCGGGGGGATCAACTGCCCCAACCTGCTGTACACCATGGGCAACGAGATCATCAGCCGGGCCGACGCGGCCCTGATGAATATCTACGGGCTCCAGGGCATTGCCGAGACGATCAACGCCTTCGCCTCCGAGGAGATCAAGGCGGAATACCTCCCGCGGATGGCCTCCGGCGAGTTGACCGGGGCGATGGTTCTCACCGAGCCGGACGCCGGCAGCGACCTCCAGTCGGTGAAGGTCTCCGGGCACGACGCCGAGCAGGAGCGTCCCGCGGCCGTCTGGCAGGACGCCGAGGGTCACTGGTTCGTCCGCGGCGTCAAGCGGTTCATCACCAACGGCTGCGGGGAGGTGCTGCTGGTGCTGGCGCGGTCCGAGCCGGAGATCGCCGACGGGCGGGGCCTGAGCCTGTTCCTGGTCGAGCGGGGCCCGTGGGTGAAGGTCCGCCGCCTGGAGAACAAGCTGGGCATCCATGGCAGCCCCACCTGCGAGCTGTACTTCCACGACGCGCCCGCCAAGCTGATCGGCGAACGCCAGCGCGGGCTGGTGACGTACGTGATGAGCCTGATGAACGGGGCGCGGATCGGGATCGCCGCCCAGTCGCTGGGCATCGGCGAGGCCGCCTTCCGGGTCGCCCGCGATTACGCCCACAGCCGCAAGCAGTTCGGCACCGCGATCGAGAACTTCCCCGCCCTGCGCGAGCTGATCTCGGACATGCAGATCGACATCCAGGCCGCCCGCACGCTGACGTACTACTCGGCCTTCTGCGTGGATATCGAGTACGGGGCGCTGCGCAAGACGGAGCGGGGGGTGGTGGAGGATGCGGGCGAGGCGAAGGAGCTCAAGAAGCAGGCCCGCACGTTCAAACGGCTCAACGCCATGCTGACGCCGATGAGCAAGTACTACGCCTCGGAGATGTCGATGCGGGTCGCCAACGGCGCGGTGGCCGTGCTGGGCGGCAGCGGGTACATGAAGGACTATCCCGTCGAGCGGCACCTCCGCGACAGCCGGATCACCACGATCTACGAGGGCACCACGCAGTTGCAGGTGCTGGCGGCGGTCCGGGGCGTCTCCTCGGGCACGGCCGCCAACCTGCTGGGCGAGCTTCTCGATCGCGACTGGCCGGAGGAGCTGGCCCCGCTCACCGAGCGGATCCGCGCCGGGGCCGAGCTGCTCGCCGAGGCGGTCGCCTTCGTGAAGGCCCAGGGCGGCACCGAGTACATGGACCTGATGGGCCGGCGGCTGGTGGACATGGCCATCACGCTGATCGTGGGGGCGCTGCTGCTGGACCAGGCCGTCGTCAACGACACCAAGAAGGCGGTCGTGCGGCGCTGGCTGGCGGTCAAGCTGCCGGAGCTGCGGATGCACCGGGAGTTCATCCTCAGCGGCGAGCGGTCGCCGATGACGGACTTCCAGACCCTCGCCGGCCCGTTGCCGGTGAACGGATGAGCGATACGGACCCGCCTCCCCACCGGACAGCCGGAGGAACCCAGTGCACGCCCTGCCAGAGCCGCTGAGCCAACCCGACGCCGACCTGGGACGATGGCGGACGTGGTTGGCGCCCCTGGAAATCTACGTGCTCGCGCTGTGGGTGCTGCTGGCGTGCGTGCTGTTTCCCACGTGGATCGCGGGCGGGGCCGACTACCGCGCGGACATCATGCGCCAGATCATCAGCCCGTGGGTCCTGCCCGCGATGGGACTGGCGCTGGCGCTGCGACAGGGAAGGATCGACCTGAGCGTCTGGACGGTCTTCACCCTCTCGTCGGTCGTCTCGGCCCGGCTGACCCAGTCCGGCTACCAACCGCTGTGGGTGCTGGCGGCGGCGGTGGGGGTGGGGCTGTCCGCGGGGATCATCCACGCCGTCGCCGTCGCGGCGGTCAGGATCCCCTCCTGGGTGATCACGCCGCTGACCGCGCTGGCCGCGATGGCCCTGGCCGGGTGGATCGCCGGCGGGCAGGTCCTTGTCGTCGACAAGGCCCACCTCGATCGCTGGCTGGGCGCCGACAATGAGCTGCTGATCACGGGCAGCCTGATCATCGCCACCGTCATCCTGCTGATGCCCCTGTCCATGAGCCGGTTCGTCCACAACGCCCGCCGCGGGCGGGCCTCCTCCGCCGCCGCCCTGATCGCCTGCGCCGTGCTTTCGGCGATGGGCGGGCTGTGCTGGCTGCTGCGGGACGGGCGGAGCCCGATGCCCTGGCACTACTTCGGCGATCTGCGGGTGCCCGCGGCCGCGGTGCTGGCCGGCGCCGTGGTCCTGAGCTGCCCGGGCCGGTCCGCCCTGGTCGCGATTATGGTCCCGTTCGCGATGGCGGTGGTGACGGCGTGGCGGCAGTTGTGCTGGCCCACGCCCACCTGGCGGGTGGACGCCAACCTCATCGCCCTGATCCTCCTGCTGCTGGCGGCGCAGTGGTCGTTCCGCTACGCCCTGCACCGCCCGGGGTGGCGGGTGAAGGTCTGGCCGGTGCTGACGGGGATGGGGATCGTCTCGATCGCCGTCGGCGGCGCCCGCAGCGACGGCGGGCACGACGTGGCGCGGGCCGTCCTGGGTGCGGCGCTATGGACGCTCGGGACCGGCGCCGTGGTGATCCACTGGGCGCGGGCGCGCCTCAAACGGGAGCGCCCCCGCGATCCGGGGTCGGACGGCGCATGAAAAAGCCCACGGAAGGCTTTCCGTGGGCTTTAGTCCGGTCTTCTTCGCAGTCTCCGCGTTCTCCGCGACCTCCGCGGTTTGCGAGGGACTCGGGATCAGCCCTCGACCGGCGCCTGTTTCGCCTTCATCCAGGACATCATCTGGCGGAGCTGGTGCCCGACGACCTCCAGCGGGATCGTCCGGTCGGCCTCGCGGAGGGCCTTGAGCCTCTTGCAGCCGCCGCGGGCCTCGGCGATCCACTCCCTGGCGAACGTGCCGTCCTGCACGTCCGAGAGGATCTTCTTCATCCGGGCCTTGACGCCTGCGTCGATCAGCACGGGCCCGCGCGTCAGGTCGCCGTACTCGGCCGTGTTGGAGATCGAGTACCGCATCCACGTCAGGCCGCCCTCGGCCATCATCCGCACGATCAGCAGCAGCTCGTGCATGCACTCGAAGTACGCCAGCTCGGGGGCGTAGCCGGCCTCGGTCAGGGTCTCGAAGCCCGCCTTGACCAGCGACGTCAGTCCGCCGCACAGCACCGCCTGCTCGCCGAACAGGTCGGTCTCGGTCTCGTCCTGGAAGGTCGTCTCGATGATGCCGGCCCGGCCGCCGCCGATGCCGATGCCCCACGCCAGGGCCAGCTCGTGGGCGGCGCCGGTGGCGTCCTTCTCCACCGCCAGCAGGCAGGGCACGCCCGAGCCTTCCTCGTACGTGCTGCGGACCGTGTGCCCGGGCCCCTTGGGGGCGATCATCACCACGTCCACCCCGTCCGGCGGGACGATCTGCTTGAAGTGGATGTTGAACCCGTGGCAGAAGCCCAGCGCCTTGCCCGGGGTCAGATTCGGGGCGATCTCCTTCTCGTAGACGATGGGCTGGATCTCGTCGGGGAGGGTGACGACGATCAGGTCGCCCCGCTGGGTCGCCTCGGCCGCCGAGACCGGCTTGAAGCCGCACTCCAGCGCCATCTTATAGTTGCCCGTGCCTTCCAGCTCGGCGACGATCACCTTCACGCCGCTGTCGCGGAGGTTCTGGGAGTGGGCGTGCCCCTGGCTGCCGAAGCCGACCACCGCCACCGTCTTGCCCGCCAGCGGCTGCAGCGAGCCGTCCTTGTCGTAGTACGTTTTCAGTTTCGCCATCTTCTCGCTCCTGTCTTTCCGTTCGCGCGTCAACGGGACGTTTCTACCCCCCCCCCGCCCCCCCCGTCAAGACTCCCCCCAGTTTAGCCGCGCGCCGGGCGCCTTGGGTGCCACGGCTGCGTTGTCCGCAGCCGTGCCGGGAGACTCCCCGTGCGAAGCGGAGTCGTTGTGACACACCCGCTTTGCATGCGGAATGGTCGACCAGAGATGCCGCTGGGCGGGAACCACTGTGGCACGGGTGCGGACAACGCACCCGTGGCACCCGACCACCGGTC
>DASRZG010000417.1:0-4744 GCA_035686585.1 Phycisphaerae bacterium | reverse complement strand
ATGGAGCGCTGGCTGCACTCGTTCCAGGGCTTGAGCCCCGCCGACGCCGCCGACGCGGAGGTAATGCGGCGGATCCATCGGGCGTACTTCGGCATGGTCAGCTACGTCGACGAGAAGGTCGGCGAGGTCCTGGCGGCGCTGGAGGAGGCAGGCATGGCGGACAGCACCGCCGTGGTGTTCGCCTCCGACCACGGCGACATGCTCGGCCAGCGCCGGCAGGTGCAGAAGCGGCTGTTCTACGAGTGGTCCGCCCGGGTGCCGCTGATCGGCAGCTTCCCGGGCCGATGGGGCGAGGGCGCGACGGTCTCCGCGCCGGTGAACCTGATCGACCTGTTCGGCACGCTGACGGAGCTGGCCGGGGCCGTCCCGCCGATCGACGTGGACGGGCGGAGCATCCTGCCGCTGCTGACCGGGAAGGCGCCGGCCGACGAGGATCGGATCACCTTCAGCGAGTACCAGGGCGAGGGCGTCCGGGGGGCGTGCTTCATGGCCCGGCGGGGGCGGTTCAAGTACGTCTACGTCCACGGGCACCAGCGGCAGCTCTTCGACCTCCAGGCCGACCCGCTGGAGCAGACCGACCTCGCCGGCGATCCCGCCCACGCCGAAACCGAGCAACAGTTGCACGCGGCCGTCGTTAAGCGGTTCGACGTGGACAAGATCGCCGAGGACATGTTCCGAAGCCGCCGCGAACGGGTGCTGATGCGGAAGGCGATGGAAAGCGGAAGACAGACGCGATGGGATTACCAGCCCCCGGTAGACGGTTCGCGAAACCGCAAGCGGGAAGGAGGCGCATGATGAGTCAGGCGTTGTGGGGCGTACTGGTGGTCGGGTGTCTGCTGGTGGTCGCCGCCGGCGGGGCGTGGGCGGCGGAGCCGGGGCGGATCGTGCTGCGGCCTCAGCAGGGAAAGATGAATGCAGCCGCCCACGTGCCGGGGGAGGGGTGGGTGTTCGCGCTGGGGATGCCCGAGACCATCGGCTGCCGGGAGCGGATGATCCTGAACTTCCCCGAGGTCAAGATCCAGTGGACCGGCCCGGACGCCGACGGAGCGGTCGCCTCGGAATGGACGACCGCTGGCAGGATCAAGTACGCCGTCCGGCTCGTCCCCGGCTCCGATCACGTCGACGTGGAGATGACCATCACCAACCTCAGCGAGCAGCTCTGGCACGACGTGTTCGCCTTCGACTGCGTCAATCCCGTCCAGGCCGAGCCGTTCAAGGATTGGAAGCTCGCCCGCACCTGGATGTCCAGCCACGGCAAGCCGATGCGGATGGACGGGACCCGGCGCGTCCAGGGGCGCATGCCCACCGTCGGCTTTTACACCCACGAGCAGACGCCGTGGGGGCTGGAGTCGCCCTTCGTCCACGGCTTCGGCGCCACCAGCCCCAATCGCACCGACGGGGCGTGGATCGTGACGCTGTCCGACCCGCCCGGCTCGTACATGGCGGCCACGTCGCCGGACTCGCTGTTCCTGTTCGACAACCTGGACCGCTGCTGCATCCACTCCGCCCCCAGCTTCGGCGACATCGGCCCGGGCGAATCGTCCACCACCGTCTGCCGCGTGTACTTCGCCGACGGCGGGCTGGACGACTTCCTGAAGCGATACCAGGCCGACCTCCGCACGCCGGCCCCGCGCCAGAAATGGGCCCGCCCGCGCCGGTCCCGGATCGAGCTGAAGGGCGTTACCCCGCCGGGCGTGGGAAAGTTCGGCCAACTGGCGTTCGAGATGCGGGCGGGGTGGATGAAAGAGCCCATCCGCCTTCGGCTGCCGGAGACGCTGCATTCCTCGCTGGGGCTGCACTTTATCGACCACGACCGCAAGGACATGCCGCCGCTGTCCATGCTGGCCAAGCAGCCCGAGTGGAAGGCCGATCCGGCCACCGGCGAGATCACCTACGAATGCACGACGGCCGAGGGCATCACATTCGGCGGGCGGGTCCGGCCTTACGAGGACGAGGTGTACGTCGAGTTCCGCGCCCGCAACGGCACGAAAAAGGCGATCCGCAACGTCTTCCCGCAACTGTGCCTGTCGATGGCCGGCTCGGAGCAGTTCGGCAAGACCGACGACCTGTCGCCGGAGATGACGTGGATCGAGGGCAAGCTCACCTCCCTGGCCGCCACCACCCCCACGCCCGCCCAGATGGGCAAGGCGCCGTGGATCCACCTGGCGACCACCGAGGCGCCCCAGCTCCGCAAGTACAAGCACCCCACGGGCATCTGGTGGTACGTGGATCAACTGGCCGACGTGCCGCTGATGGCCCGGCGCAGCGCCGACGGCAAGCATCTGCTGGCGATCTGGTTCGAGGGGGCCAAGGCCATCATGACCAACACGCGGATCCCCTGCATGCACTCCGCCAGCCCGAACGTGGACAAGCTCGCCCCCGGCGCCGAGGCCGTCTGGCGGGGCAAGATCTACCTGATGGCCAACGATCCCGAGGCCCTGAAGGTCCGACAGACCGGCGACAGCGGGGAATGGCCCTACCCGCGCCGCCAGCCCCCGCGGCGCTAGTTGCGAATCCTTCATGAACCGCGGAGATCGCCGAGATCGCGGAGAATCAACTGCTTCAGCAGAGAGCCTTGAAGGTAATATCCAACATCGGTTGCGGAGGTCCGTGAGGTGGCCGCACTTGCCAAAGACTACAACGTCCTGCTGATCCTCTCCGACCAGCACGCCCGCGACGTGACGGGCTGCTACGGGCACGGCATGGTGCGGACGCCGCACATGGACCGCCTGGCGGCGGGGGGCGTGCGGTTCGACGCCGCCTACTGCCCGTCCCCGCTGTGCGGGCCGTCGCGGTCGAGCATCCTCACCGCCACGCACTGCCACACCTGCGGCGGGCTCACCCACACCCAGCCCGCGCCGATGCGCGAGATGCCCACGATGGGCGACGCGTTCCGCCGGGCCGGGTACGTCACCGGGGCCATCGGCAAGGTCCACGTCCTGGGCGAAAGCGCCGACCGCGACCTGGGATTCGACGAGCGGGCGCTGCGGTACTACACCTACCAGTACCGCGACTACATCGAGGCCGTCGGCGCCGACAACGTCGACCGGTACAACAGCTACCGGATCCACTCCGGCGTGCCGGAGCGGGACTGCTACAACCCCGCCCACGAGCCGATCGCCATGGACGAGCCGGCCATGTACGACGCGCTGGTGGTCGAGCGCTGCAAGCGGTTCCTCCGCGACCACGCCGGCGAGCGGTTCTTCCTGTGGGCGGGCCTGGAAAAACCGCATCCGGAGTGGTACGCCCCTGCCGCCTACCACGCCATGTACGACCCCGCCGACGTGCCCCTGCCCGAGACCCTCCGCGACGAGCCTGCGGACATCCCCGCCGTCACCCGCCAAAAGCTCCAGATCGCCGGCAGGTACAGCGACGAGCAGGTCCGCGGCTGCATCGCCGCCTATTACGCCAACGTGACGTACCTGGACGCCAAGGTGGGCGAGCTGCTGGGCGAGCTGGACCGGCTCGCCCTGGCGGACCGGACCATCGTGATCTACTGCTCCGACCACGGCGAGCTGCTGTTCGCCCACGGGATGTGCCAGAAGCACAGCTTCTACGAGCCCGCGGTGGCGGTGCCGCTGATCATGTCCTGCCCCGGCGCGATCCCCGCCGGTGCGGCCCGGACGCACCTGGTGAGCCTGATGGACCTTCTGCCGACCCTGTGCGATCTGACGGGTGTGGCCGCGGCCGGGCCGGTGGAGGGGCGGTCCCTGGTGGACGTGATCGAAGGCCGGGCGGAAGAGGACGGGCGGGAGGTGTTCTCGGAGTTCTACTCCTGGGGAGCGGCCGAGAGGATGATCCGCACCGGCCGGTGGAAGTACGTCCACACCGACGGCGACATCGCCCAACTGTACGACATGGTCAACGACCCGCTGGAACGGGTGAACCTGGCGAAGCACCCGGCCCACGCCGCGATCGTCCGCGACCTGGACGCTCGCGTCCGGGCAGGCTGGGAAATGCCGGACCGCGACTTCATCCAGCCCGGACCGCGTCGCCACTAGTCCACTCCACGGATAGTCCACGAATTACACGAATTACACGAAGAGAAGAGGACAACGGAAGAAGACAGAAGCACGGAAGCCGTGGCTTTCCAATCGACAATCGCCAATCGTCAATCGACAATCCAGGACTGGGTCCGGATTCGGAAAGGAACCGCCAGATGAACAACGCTCTGCCCGCCCGGTTTGTGGCCGTTGTGGCCTTGCTGTGCGTGTCCCCGGCGTTGGCCTTGGACGTGGACCTCGACCCCGTGCCGCAGATCCCCCTGCGGGTCGGGGAAAGTCAGCATTTCCTGGTGAACCTGTCCAACGCGTCGGCCGCCTGCAGTGGGAAGGTCAGCTTCGCCGCGCTGCCCGAGGGCCTGGCCGCCGAGCCGAAGGAGCAGCCGTTCGACGTCCCGGCCGGTGGAAGCGTGCAGCTCGTCTTCAAGGTCGCCTGCACCGCCTGGGGCGATGCCGTCACGCTCCGGCCGGCGGTCACGGTCGCCGGCGACGAGCCGGTCAACTTCCCCGAGAAACTCCGGACGATCGTCATCCGCGACCAGAAGCTGCTGGACACCAGGCCCGTCGACGACAAGGGGCTGCTGCTGTACTACTCCTTCGGCGACGGCTGGCAGGGGCATTCCAACAGCAACATCTTCGCCGACAAGCAGGTGGGCGAGCGGAGCCTATGGAACGAGGGCCTCTGGAACGCCCCCGGCGGGGTGCGGGGCAACGGCTCCTGGTCGTGCAGCGGCGACGCCGAG
>DASRZG010000416.1:0-3527 GCA_035686585.1 Phycisphaerae bacterium | reverse complement strand
CCCGTGCGCCCTGCCGATGAACAGGCCGGTGTGCGGGGCCTTGTCGGCGTGGGCCTTCAGCTCGAACAGGCTGCGATACCCGCCGGCGCTGGGGTTGTCCTTGTAGGGGTAGATGTTCCGCTTCCAGCAGGCCTGCGTGCCCAGCGTGACCAGCCGGTCGCGGTTGACCGGGTCGCACGCCAGGTAGGCCGCGGGCACAGCGTCGAAGACCCGGCAGAGGTGCTGGTCGTCCTGGTCCATGTACCGCAGCAGTTGCTTGGCCTGCGGCGCCTGCAGGTCGCCGGCCTTGACGTACTGGGTGTGGACCTTGCAGGCGGGGTCCTCGACGCGGAGCACCCGGGCGCGGAACAGGTGCTCGCACGGGAACTCGAGTGCCTCACCCGCCGGCGTGTCGGCCAGGTGCCGGCGGATCAGGAAGGGTTTGCCGTCGGAATCGTAGAACAGGTGCTGATGGTGGCGATCCCAGTAGCGGTCGGCCAGCAGGACGTGGTCCCAGATGGCGGCGTTGTTTCCCGTCACGGCCGCCTCGGCGCCGAAGACCATGAGGATGCCCCCGCCGCCGGTGACGCCGCCGTACGGGGAGTGCGCGGGCATCGCGTGGCCGAGGGTGCGCAGTCCCCCGGCGTCCCCGGCCGGCAGGTACGCCAGCAGCTTGTTGAGCGTGGGGCTGTCCTGCGCCGCGGCCGCCCTGCCCGCGCGGGCGAAGGCGTCCGGCCCCAGGTCCAACGGCATCGGGTACTTGGGCGCCCCGTACCGGGCGGTGGCGAAGTTGGACCAACTGAACAGCTCCTGGCTGGGGGCGGGCACGAAGCGCGGCGCGTTCTCGCACAGCGCCAGCGCCCGCTCGCGGGCGCCGGGGGTGCAGAGCGTCATCCGCAGCACGGCCGCCGAGCCGTGGGGGAAGACGTACAGCTTCCCATCGGGATGGGCCGGCGGGCAGGGCAGCCAGGTGTATCCGTCCGACCGGCTGGCCTTTCCGTCGGCGGCGGGCGAGAACTGCTTCAGCCAGACCTTGGCCTCACCGGCCTCGGCCACGCCCACGCGGATGTCGCGGTAGTACACCTCGCTGTTGGGGTGGTCCATCGATCCGTTGTGGATCATCAGCGACAGGCTGGCGGCGTCCTCGCCGGCATAGGTGGTCAGGTACGCCCGCACCCGCAGGAAGCGCTTCAGGGCGGGCTTGCCCTCCGGGGCGGATCCGACCGGCGTGAGGATGCTCTGGTAGAGCCGCTCGGTGAGAACCGCCCCCACCTGGCGGGTCTCGATCAGCCCGGCGGCCGCCAGCGGCTCGCAGCGGTAGACGTTGCCGAAGGCGTCTCGCGCCTCCACCACCACCGCCGCCTTCGACGACAGCAGGGCCGCCAGGGCCTTGCCGGGGGCGGCCTCGGTCCCGGCCGGCGCCTTCGGCAGCTCGACCACCTCGAACTCGCTGACCTTCCCGGCCGGCAGGTCGGCGCGAAACGCCAATTGCACCACCTCGGGCCGGCCGACGGGGAATTTCTCATCCGATCCGGCGTACGTCGCGAAGACGCTCACCTGCGTCGGCGCCACCCGGGCGCCCTCGCGCACGGCCAGGGCGGCCACGGGCTTGGCGTATCCGGCTGGGAGGGGCAGCGCGCCGCGGACGACGGCGCCGACCAGCGCGTCCTTCGACGGATTGTGGACCTTGATCCGGGCCACCACGGCCGGTGCGGCCTGGGCCGATGCCGCCGCCGCCACCAGGGCCGACAGGCACAGAACGATTCGACGATGCGTCTTCACAGCCTATCCTTTCCACCCCGTCACCGCCCGCGGGCCTCCCTCTGACGGTCAGCCGATGCGGGCTTCCTGAACGATTGCAGCTGACCCGCGCGTGCAGCAAAGCTGCACGCCCTACTTCGCCGGGCGGACCACCAGGCGGTTGCCCAGGCCGGCGGCGCCGACCTTGAACTTCTCCACGGTCACCAGCCCGTGCCGGTCGGCGGTGACGGTGCCCGAATCGACCTTCACGGGCTTGGCCGGGTCGGCGAAGCTGATGTTCTCCCAGGCATACCGGGCGCCCGGGGCCGTCTTGAAATTCTGCACCTTCCGCGGGGTCACGTCCACGGTGGCGTCGCCGCCGAGGGCGCGGAGGTTCATCGCCCACATCTCCGCCGTGTCCACCCAATCGTCAGCGGCGCCCTTGGGATCAAAGTTGTTCCCCGACGAGCTCCACTCCAGCTTGCCGTTGATCTGCCCGTTGTCGGTCGTTCGGGGGTCGTCGTTGTTGGAGGCGTTGGAGAAGGCCGGGATCGTCTCGTCGACCTTCAGGGCGTAGCTGCCCCAGCCCCCGTTGCGGGTGCCGTATCCCTGCCAGCTATGCCCGCGCAGGTTCCAGTTGGCCGCGAAGGGCCTCTTGGACCGCTGCAGGGCGTCCAGGTAATCCGGCACGGGCTCGAAGACCACGCTGCCGTCCCGCTTGCCGTGGCTGATGGTCATCCAGGCGGTGTCCTGGCCCATGTGGTCCAGCGACCACTGGGCGTAGTTCTGGTACTTGCTCCAGACGCCGCCCTCGTTCGTGCGGGTGATCGTGAGCTTGCCGCCGGAGTAGTCGTACCGGCGGGTCTCCAGCGGCAGGTCCTTGTCCACGGGGCCCCACAGCTTGGATGCCTGGCCGACCCAGACCTTGTTGCGGCTGTGGATGGTCGCCCCGGCCGAGTCCACCGTGATGCAGAAGATGTCCCCCATCCGCAGCCCCCAGTCGTTGTTGCCCGTGCCGCCCATGGAGTGCCCGTGGGCGTTGACGTGGGTCATGTCCACCTTCCAGGGCTGGTTGGCGCGGGCGGCCTTGAGCCACTCGGCCGACCAGCGGACGCGCTGCTCGGCGTAGTTGACCACGCGGTCCTTGGCGGCGTTCATCACGCCCAGGAACCACGAGCCGGTCTTGTCCCCGTGCCAGACCCACAGGCTGCTGCCGTAGCTGGTCTTGTCGGGCGCCGAGTAGGTGCCGCTCATCCCGTGGCCGTAGAACATCACCGGCAGGGCGCTCGTGCCATCGTACTTGTCCGGCAGGCCGACGCCGAAGTTGTAGGCGTTGCCCTCGCAGAAGGGGTCCCAGGTCTCCCCGTCCATCCAGTGGGTGTAGACGAACCCGGCGCCCATGGGGCTCTTCCAGACCATCACCGCGCCGGGGACCGTCGCCTTGACCTCCACGGGCTCCTCCGTGGCGGCCATGAGGGCGGGCGTCTCCTTGCCGCCGATCACCGGCACGACGGCGTAGTGGCGTTTCCCGTCGCTCTTGACCGTGTAGACGAACAGCCCCACGCCCTCGGCGAGCTGGGCGGCCGGGTCGTTCGTCGGGTTGTCCCGGATGATGTAGCGGAAGTTGTAGTTGGGGACCTTGGTCTTGCCGGCGAGTACCTTCACCCTCTGCTCGGCCTTGTAGGAGCCGCTATCCTCGTCGATGACGGCCATCCGGACCGCCTTGCTGAGAGCCCCGGCCGTGATCGGCTGGTCGCAGCGATAGACGGCGTACTTCTCGCCCTGGACGTCCGGCAGCTCCTTGAACG
>DASRZG010000415.1:0-7465 GCA_035686585.1 Phycisphaerae bacterium | reverse complement strand
CTGCCCGTGGCGACGGAGGTGTCGGGGCGGTCGAACAGGAAGAAGTACTCCGACCGGTACCGCCCGGTCAGGTCGCGGCGCGGCAGCGGAAGGCTGTCCAGGTCGATCTCCAGCGAGGCGGTCGCGTTGGCGCGGAACGACCCGTCCTCTTGGCGGACGATCAGGTTGGCGACCCCGGCCAGGTCGCCGCCGCGGTCGAGCGCCTCCATCAGCCCGGCGAACGTCTGCTCGCCCTCGCCGACGACGATGGCGTCGACCTGCCGGCAGCGAAAGTCCTCCGGCAGCAACGAGGCGTGATGCCCGCCGACGACGGTGAACATGTCCTGGCGAATGGCCTTGACCTCGGCCAGGACGTCCCGGGCGGCGTACACCTCCGGGGTCAGGGCCGTCACGCCCACCACGTCCGGGTCGAACGAGCGGACCTCCTCAGCCAGCGTGTCCTCGCATCGCATGTCCAGGATGCGGACGTCGTGATCCGGCAGCGCCGCGGCGATCGTCTCCAGCCCGAGAGGCTCGGGCATCGCCGCCAGGCGGAAACCGAAGTTGCTCTGCTTCCAGTCAGGTTGAACGAGTAAGACTCTCATACGCGCACTCACTGCCGCCGCAGGCCGGGCCCGCGCGGCCGCCGAACGCGGTATTATAGCAGCAACCGCCCGGAGCGAACAGGCCACTCCCGTGCCCGGGGCAAAGGAATCTTCCGCGAGGGGAATCCCGTCACCGGCGCGCCGGCCGGCCGGACGCTCAGCGTCCGCCGGTCCCCGCCGCCACGTCCCGGCCGTCCAGGACCGACCGGACCATCTCCTCGCCCCATTCCGGCCGCATGACGAACGGCGCCACGTAGCGGGTGACAAACTGGCGGGAGCCGCTTCCCAGGTGCCCGCCGAAATTCCAGGTTTTGTCCATCTCCGGCCCCCAGGCGACCTGGTAGAGCCTGGCGTACTGCTTGGCCGCCGCCCCGCGGATCGGGACCTCGAACCCGTCCATTCCCGCGGCCGTGGTGTGCTTGCCGTCCATCGTCCCGTAGAAGGTCGTCCCCGCCGCCAGGAACAGCCAGTCGCGCCGGGAATGGAAGCTGATAATGCCCCGCCGGCTCTTGGCCAGGGCCGGGCCCAGGGGGTACTCCGAGCTGACCGCCGCCGCCAGCAGGATGATGCCGTCCACCTTCTGGTCGGCGGGGAGGCTCTCCGCCGTCCACAGCGCCATCGCCGCCCCGCCGCTCTGGCCGACCAGGATCACCTTGCCCTCGGGGTGCGCCATCCGGTAGCGGATGATCCGATCGGCGTAGTCCTCCGCCTTGCGCCGGTTGCGGGATTCGTTCCGCAGGTTCAGCAGGTACGCCCCCGGCACCTTGATCGTCCAGTCCACCAGGTCGATCGAGGTGTTGACCCCCCCGTCGTTGAGGCCGTGGCAGATGCTCTCGTTCAGCGGGCTGCGGCCCTCGATCCCCGTGTACACCAGCACCAGCCCGCGCTCACGCCGGGCGAAGGTGTCGTAGGGCAGGTCGCACCCGCCCGCCGCCGCCAGCGCCAACGCCACGATCACAGACATTCCGCACTTCATCGCATCACGATCCTGCCTTGCCAGGACCCCCAGGCAGCGGGCCATGGGACAGGGAGCTTAGCATATCCGCCCCCACGCCGTGCAACCAAACTCGCCCGCGCCACCGCCTCGATCGGCGATCCGCCAGAGGGTCTATGACCAGCGAATCTCCCCGTCGCCCTTGACGATCTTGCCCAGCACCCAGCAGCGTTCGCCGGCCTTTCGCAGCCGGGCCATCACCGGCCCGGCATACCCGCCGGCGACCACCAGCACGAACCCCACGCCCATGTTGAACACGCGGAACATCTCCACCGCATCGACCGGCCCGGCCTGGGCGATCAGGCGAAAGATGCCCGGGACCTCCCAACTGTTCCGCTTCAGCCGGGCGGAGAGGCCTTCCGGCAGCACCCGCGGCAGGTTGCCCGGCAGCCCGCCGCCGGTGATGTGGGCCATCGCCTTGACCACCCGGCGGGACTTGTACGCGTCCAGCAGCGCCCGGATCGGGCGGACGTAGATCCGCGTCGGCTCCAGCATCGCCTCGCCCACGGTGGCGCCGCCCAGGATCGCGGGCGCCTCCGACAGCTTCAGCCGGGCCCGCTCGAAGACCACCCGCCGCGCCAGGCCGAAGCCGTTGGAATGCAGCCCGCTGGAGGCCAGGGCGATCACCGCGTCGCCCGCCTTGACCGACTGCGGATCCAGGATCCGGTCGCGCTCGACCACCCCGACGGCGAAGCCCGCCAGGTCAAACTCGCGCGCCTTGTAGAATTCCGGCATCTCGGCCGTCTCCCCGCCCAGCAGCGCCACCCCCGCCTCGACGCATCCGGCGGAGATGCCCGCGATGATCTGGCGCATCCGGTCCGGGTCCAGCCTGCCCACGGCGGCGTAGTCCAGGAAGAACAGCGGCTCGGCCCCGGTGCAGATCAGGTCGTTGACGTTCATCGCCACCAGGTCGATCCCGACGGTGTCGAGCCGGTCGGCCTTGAAGGCGACCTTCAGCTTGGTGCCCACCCCGTCGCAGCAGCCCGCCAGGACCGGGTCGCGGTAGTTTCGCCGCAGCAGCGTCTCGGAGAAGTCCAGGCTGAACAGCCCCGCGAACCCCCCCAGCGACCCGACCACACGCGGCGAATAGGTCTTGCTCACCAGGCCGCGGATGCCCTCGACCATCTCCTCGCCGGCGTCGATGTCCACGCCCGCCTGCTTATACGTCATCGGCGCCGAAGCCGCGCCGCCGGTAGATTTCACAGTCCGCCTTGCCATGCCGACATGATACCGGCCCGGGCGTCGATTACAACGGGGCGCCCCGCGGCCAGCGTAACGGCGGTGCCGCAGGCGAACAACTCCGCGGCGCCGTCCGGACCCGATTTCCTGCCGCATTCGGCGGTACCATGGCGTCTGGAGATGGACGCGGATCAGCAAGGAGCTGTCGGAAGCGTGCGATCGGACGCGGAACTGGTCGAGGCCGCCCTGCAAGGCGAGCGCGAGGCGTTCGGGGTGCTGGTGCACCGGTACCGCCGGGCGGCCTGCGCCGCGGCGACCGACGTGCTGGGCGATCCGCACGCCGCCCAGGACGCGGCCCAGGATGCCTTCGTGGCCGCGTACGAGAAGCTCGGCGCCCTGCGGACCGGATCGGCGTTCGGCCCGTGGGTGATCCGGATCGCCCGCCGCCGGGCGCTGGACATGGTCCGGCGGCAGCGGCCGGCGGTGTCGCTCGAACGCACCGGCGACCCCCCCGACTGCCGCGGCAACGGCCAACTGGACGAGCCGTCCCGGCTCGTGCTGGCGGCGGTGATGGCCCTGCCCCCCCACGAGCGCCGTGCGGTGATGCTGCGGTACTTCGAGGGGCTGGCCGTGGAGGAGATCGCCCGGATCGCGGGCCGGTCCGTCGGAACGGTGAGCAAACAACTGACCCGCGCCCGGGAGCGCCTCCGCAAGCGCCTCAAGGACCTGGAACCATGACACCCAAAGACCCCATCGATCAACGGCTGGAACGGCTGGGCGCGGCGCTGACGCCCCCGGCAGCGTTCCAAGAGGACGTGATGGCCCGGATCGATCCACTGTCCCTGCCCGGTCGGCACCGGCGGTGGCGGGCAAGGAGAATACTGATGAAGTCCTCGATAGGCATTGCCGCGTGTCTGGCGATCGCGTTGGCGGCGTGGCTGATCCTGAGCGCCGTGGGCGGCGACCCCCTGTACGCGCAGGTGATCGAAGCGGTGGGCAAGGCCCGCACGGTGCACCTGGTGGGTCGGCAGTTGGAGAATGGGACGTGGACGAAGGAAATGGAGGCCTTCTACGAACGCGGCGTGGGGGTGGCCGAGTACGGCTACCGCCGGGACGGGAAGACGGAGCTACGGATCGATAACGGCAGGGACTGCTGGAGGCGGACCGGCGACGGGCCGGTGGTCCAGTCAAAGAGCGCCGACCTGCTGGGGATCATCGAGAAGCTGTTCCGCATGACCGTCGAGGGGCTCACGTCCCGCGAATACACCAGGGACCCGACCGGCGACAGGGCCGTCGACGGGGTGAAATGCCGGCTCTACGTCCGCCAACGGCCGGGCGGCTCGGACCGAAGGCGGATCTGGATCGACCTGGAAGGGCGAATGCGACGGTGGGAAGAGCATCGATCCGCGGAGCAGGGCTGGGAAACCTGCGGCGAAGTGACCGTCCAATACGACGTGCCCATCGATCCGTCGCACTTCCAGCCGCCTGTGGCACCCGCGGCCACCGTCCTCAATGCGGGCGGGCTCCTCGAGGAGCAATTCGGGCTGGAGAACGCCATATTCATCAAGGAGGTCATGGGCCTGGCGTTCGCCGTCCACGACATCCGGCGGTGCGACAACGGCATGATCTTCGCGGCCTGCTCCCTCCGACCCTTGCCGGAAACCGTCAGGAAGCTCGGCGCCATCCGGTCGGAGACCATGGGCGACACCGTCTACGGCGATTTCCAGCTCGACACGTCCTGGAAGCGCGTGGACGGCAAGGAGCGGTCCTACCAGCCCATCAGCCTGGGCACGGCGTATCAGGACGGCCTGCAGATCCAATGGGTCCTGCTCCACCCCCTGGGCGACTGGCCGAAGGAGACACCCACCTGCGAGCTGAGCGCGTACGTCCACACCCGCGGCAAGCTCCAGCAGCAACGCCAGCAGGCCGGGGAGAAATGGTGGCGGCGGTACAGGCCCCTGACCGTGCTGCCCCTCCCGGAGGAGGCGATCCCGCTGAAGAGGATCATCGCGGGCGTGTACAGCCAGGCCGTGATGCTCGAACCGCTGGCCGGGACGGTCTACCTGAACGAGGCCGCCAAGCCCGGCAAGGACGGCATGTGGTCCAGCCGCTGCCGCCGGCCGAGCGAGATGACGCCGGAGGAGTTCCTCGGCCAGGTCCTGCTGGAATTCGAGGGCCTGGAACTGCGGCGGCAGGAGTGGAAGCGGAAGGCCGAGGCCGCCAAGGCCGGCGGCTGAGCGGGCCACCCGGGCCCCTCAGCGGCGCGGCTGATAGGGGAAGGTCTGCTGGAGCAGCATCTGCCGGCATCGCAGGGCGTGCTGGAGCCTGGCGGGGTCTTCCAGGACGGCGGCGTTGGCGGCCAAGAAGGCGCGGATGGCGGCGTTGGCGGGCAGGACGATCGCGTGGGCGCGGAACTTCCTGTCGTCGCGCTCGTGGCGGATCAGCGGCAGCAGGCCGGTGGCCCCGTCCACCAGAAACTCCACCTTCACCCCGCGGGTAGGACGCCAGAGGCCGGGCAGGCTCTGGTGCTCGGCGTAGGCGCTCAGGAGCGTGGGGACGCCTTCGATCCGCACGGCGTCGCTGACGCTCAGGATCGGCCTGCAGCCCATGGTCGCCAACATCGACACGGCGACGACAACCTGGACCGCCGCCGCAGCACGCCTGGCCATATCGCACGTCTCCCCCGTCCGGATGCCCGAACCGTACGAGGGAATTATAGCCCCCGAGACCGGTGGCTGGGTGATCCCGTGGGTGCCACGGGCTGCTGGTCAGCCCGTGCCCGATGGTCGTTCGGACGAACACAGGCTGACAAGCAGCCTGTGGCACCCCGCCCCCGCGCAGGCGACGGGTGCTTCCTGGCCGCCCTTGCCACCTTCGTCCGGGGTGCCTATTCTGTAGCGTCCGTTTCACCAGAGGAAGGGGACGCGGAATGATCCAGGTGTACTGGAAGAACGCCACGGCCGATGTGGTCGGGGCAGACGATGGCGTGACGGCGGCCGATCTGGACGCGGTGTCGCCGAAGGTGGAGGCGGCGCTGGATACGGTCCGCCGGCAGGCGGACGCGGGCGAGCTGGGCTACGTGAAGCTCCCCGGGCGGACCGACTACCGCGACCGGGTGAGAAGGCTGGTCGAGGCCCACCGGCCCGGCACCACCGACCTGGTGGTTCTGGGCATCGGCGGGTCGGCCCTGGGCAACATCGCCCTCCAGGCGGCGCTGAACCCGGCCACCTACAACCTCCTGGACCAGGCCGCCCGCGGCGGGCCCCGGCTGTTCGTGCTGGACAACGTCGATCCCGCCCTGGTCGCCGACGTGATGGATTACCTGGGCGATCGGCTGGAGACGACGCTGTTTAACGTCATCTCCAAGAGCGGCGAGACGGCCGAGACCGCCAGCCAGTTCATGATCTTCCGCCAGATGCTCCGGAAGGGGCTGGGGGACGAGTACGCCCGGCACATCGTCGCCACCACGGACGCGGCCAGGGGCACGCTGCACACGATCGCCACCGCCGAAGGCTACGACATGCTGGAGGTCCCCGGCGACGTGGGCGGGCGGTTCTCGGTGCTGTCGGAGGTGGGCCTGTTCAGCGCGGCCATGTGCGGGATCGACATCGACGCCCTGCTGGGCGGGGCGGCCCGGATGGCGGACCGCTGCCGGCAGGCCGACTGGCGGTCCAACCCCGCGTGCGTCCTGGCGGCGGTCAAGTACCTGATGATGACCGCCAAGGGCAAGCCCATTCACGTGATGATGCCCTACTCCAACCGGCTGTACAGCCTGGCGGACTGGTACCGCCAACTGTGGGCCGAGTCGCTGGGCAAGGCCAACGACCGCTCAGGCAGGGAAGTCTTCGTCGGCCCGACGCCCGTCAAGGCCCTCGGCGCGACCGACCAGCACAGCCAGGTCCAGCTCTACCGCGAGGGGCCCAACGACAAGCTGACTGTCTTTGTGAGCGTGGCCGCCCATCCCGCCGACGTGGACATCCCCAAGGCCTTCCCCGACGTGCCGGGCCTGTCGTACCTGGGCGGCGCGACGCTGGGTGAGCTGCTGGCGGCCGAGCTGGCGGCGACCGAGTACGTCCTGGCCCAGGCCCGCCGGCCCAGCGTGACCATCCGGTTCGACGCGATCTCCCCCGCCGCCGTCGGCGAGTTCCTCTTCCTGTACGAGTTCGCCACCTCGCTGATGGGCGAGCTGCTGGACATCAACGCCTACGACCAGCCGGCCGTGGAGCTGGGCAAGAAGGCCACCTTCGGCCTGCTGGGCCGGGAGGGATACCAGGACGTCGGCGAGGAGGTCCGGGCGTTCGCGGCCACGGACGAGCGATACCTGGTCTGAACGCGCGAAAAAACGCGACAAGCGATCGTACAAACCGCCCGCCGCGCCGTGCCAACCCTCCAGTTGGCAACACATCTCGTTGCCGCCCCGGTCAATCCCTCGGAGCGAACAGGGCGAAATCCTCGGTCTTGGTCCCCGATTCGTATGTCCCCAGCGTGACCACCAGGTAACGGCGTTGCGTGGTGACGCGTCCGTCGCCGGCGACCCAGGTGCAGACGACGCCCGCCCGCAGGGTCATCGCGTTGGCGGGCGTGGAGGTGGGAGCGATCCAGGTGCCGACCGAGTCGAAGTCGGCCAGCTTCCACTCCTTGAGCGTCCAGCCGTCGCGGGCCATGAGTTCGGCCTCGCGGGCCAGGTGGTCCTGAAGCCTCTTGCCGG
>DASRZG010000414.1:0-7740 GCA_035686585.1 Phycisphaerae bacterium | reverse complement strand
ACCGACAGGTCGGAGCGGCCCTCGCTGCTGGCCAGGTACCGCCAGCCGCCGTCGAGCTTCTGGGAACGGAGGATCGCCTGGATGCCCTTGCCCAGGACCTCCCTGGTCTGCGGGCGCCAGGGCATGTCGCCGCAGGCCTGCAGCAGGGCCAGCATGCTGAAGACGTGCTCGTACATCGGCCCGTAGGGGTTGGAGCCCTTGCCCGCGATGATCCCGCTGTCCTCGACGTTCTTGAGCAGGAACTCCAGCCCGCGGTCGATCTGCTTGCCGTACCGGCCCATCCGCGGGCGGCTTCCCTCGGCCATGAAGGCCAGGCACGCCAGCGCCGTCACGCCCGTGTTGGCCGGGAAGTCCTTGTCCGAGAAGCTCCCGTCGGCGTTCTGGGACCGCGCCAGGCAGGCCAGCGCCTTGTCGGTCATCGCCCGGACCTCGTCGGTGAGCAGCTCGCGCATGTCGGTGCGTTCGGCCGGTCGGGGCAGGACCAGGAAGGCCGGGTCCTTGCCAGGGAACGTCGGGCCGCGCCGGCGCTCGATCTCGGCCAGCAGGCCGTAGGCCTCGTCGGCCGGGGCCGACGCCGTCGCGGGGGCGGACGCCGGATCGCTTTCGGTCGGCGGCTTGTCCTGGGCCATCGCCAGCGCCATCGCCGCCAGGACACACCCCGCCGCCAAGGCGTATCTGTTCAGGGGAGGCTGGGTGCCACGGGCTGCTTGCAGCCCGTGTTTAGCGGGACGTGGGTGCCACGGGCTGCTTGCAGCCCGTGCGGGCAGGGGGCGGGACGCTCGGCGGGCACCTATCCCCATTCCGCACAGGCTGCAAGCAGCCTGTGGCACCCAGGGTAAGTACCGTCCCTGAAAACGAATACCGTATCGGTAAACACGTGCAAGCAGCCTGTGGCACCCAGGGCTTCGCTTGAGGGTGCCACCCAGGCACCGTCTCCAAAATGTCCAGGCAACCCGTCTCATATCACAAAAGTCCCCACCACTTGCGGAGGCACCATTCGGCCGAGATCAGGACCAGGAACAGCACCAGGAAGATCGCGCCGTCCCAGACTTCCACGCGGACGGTCCGCTCGATCCGCTGCGGGGCGGTGTCGATGGCCGCCGCGAGGGCGTCCAGGTCCTCCGGCGTTCGCAGCGTGCGGTAATCGGCCACCCGGCCGCCGGTCTTTCCGGCCACGGCCGCCGCGGCGGCCAGGTCGGCGCTGGTGTCCTTGTCCTCCAGGGACTGCATCTTGACCTCGAAGCTGCCGCTGACGTCGAAGAGGGGCTTCTGCTCGCTGTCGGACTCCGGCGCGGCCTGGCGGACGTTGACGACCAGGCTGCCCAGGACCCGGGCCGCGTAGCGCCCCTCGTAGACGCCCGCCCGCGCCGGCTGGGGCGTCAGCCGGACCATGTGCCGGTCCTTCTCCGGGCTGGTGACGGAGGCGTACACCTCGGCCTCGGCAAGCTGGGCCATCAGGGCCGGATCGAGGATCCGCAGTTGGACCACGGCGGTCTCGCCCGGCGAGTAGCTCTTGCGGTCGGTCCGCAGGGCCACCTGCTGCTGGGCGCCGTGCAGGCGGGTCTCGCCGAGGTAGCGAATCACCCGCGTCCAGAAGCGGTCGTACTCGAAGCTCTCATACGGATACCGCCACCGCCAGAGGCTGTCGATGCCGCTGTAGAAGACCGCCCCCTCCCCGTAGCGCTGAATCGCCATCAGCGGCCCGCCGCCCGCGCCGGGGCGCTCCAGCAGGACGATCGCCTGCGGCTTGACCGATTGGGCGGGGTGGCTCCAGAAGAACTTCGGGAAGGTCTCCCAAAGCGTCTCGTTCGCTTCGGGATCGGTCGAGGCGAACAGGACCGGGTGGGCCCGGCCGGCCTCGGTGCGCTCGGCGTCGAACGGCTCGGTGAAATAGGCGTCGTGGTCGGGGTAGAGGTTCTTGTCGATCTCCACCGGCAGCAGCGAGCGGACGCGGGTGGCGTGGACCTGGATGAGCTTGGCCAGCCCGTTGTTTCTGCCGGCGATGAAGACCAGCCCGCCGCCCTTGTTGACCATGTTCTCCAGCCCGGCGATCTGCTGGTTGGTGATGCCGTTGGGGTCCACGTCATACAGCACCGCCACGTCGAAGTCCTGCCACTCCTTCAGCGTCCGCGGCAGCCGGTCGATGTTGGCGTTGCCCTGCTGGACGTAGTCGATGTCGGCCGACTGGAGGTAGCACGACAGCTTGACGATCGGGTCCCGCAGCAGGGCCGGAACCATGTACAGATACTCCGGCGTGGGCTTTCCCGCCACCAGGATCACCCGCAGCGTCCGGCGAACCACCTGGACGTGGACGACGGTGTGGTTGTTGTCGTAGTTGAACTCGTCGTCCTGCCGCTCCACCTCCAGGCGGTACTCGCGCAGGCCCTCGGTGCCCGGGATCGTCGAAATGCTGACCAGGTTCTCCCCGCGGACCAGGCGGGGCGCCTTGGCGGCGACGGGCTTGCCCTCCTCCAGCAGCGTCAGCTTCGGCTCGAGGTGCGCCGCGATCTGGTTGGTGATCTTGACGTGGAAGGTCAGCACGTCGCCCAGGGCGGCTTCGGGCGTGGCGATCGCCTCGTCGATCCGCAGGTCGCGCAGCGGGAACTCCGTCCCCTGCACGAGGGGATAGATCGGCACGCGCCCGCGGGCGGCGGCGGCGGCCGCACCGGCCAGGTCCGTACCCCCCGTGGTGCGGAAGTCGCTGGCGACGACGATGCCGGAGACCCTCTCGGCCGCCAGGTCGCGGAGGACGTCGCCGACGGCGTCGCCGAGGTTGGTGTAATCGCCATCGGGCAGCCGGGCGGGATCCAGCACGTCCGTCCGGCCCGCGGGCGCCTGGTCGGCGGCCCGCCGGGGAAGTTCCTTGAGCAGCTTCGTGGTGTCGGCGAAGGCGTACACCTTCACGCGGTGCGTCCGCGTCAGTTGCTCCTGCAATCGCTGCAGGGCGGCGGCGGCCGAGTCATATCGGCGGCGGTGCCGGCGGTCGGCGTCCGCCACCAGCGGGTCGCCCCGCTCGGCCGGGAAGCCCATGCTCGCCGATTCGTCCAGCACCAGCGCCACCACGGGCGTCCGTTCCTCGCGCCGGACGAGCTGGACGGCGGGCCGGGCCAGCGCCACCGTCGCCAGCAGGGCCACCACGGCCCGCAGGGCCCACAGGCACAGCGTCCGCCCGCCGGTCAGCCCCCGCGCCTGGCGGGCCTCGGTGCGATACACCAGCCGATAGAAGATCGCCACGCCCACGGCCAGGATCGCCAACAGCAGCAGCGTGTTGCCGCCGGTCAACGTCGTCAGTCCGTCGATCATGCCGAGGCCCTTCGACGCCCGAACCGCACGGCCAGGAAGGATTCCACCACCAGCACCCCCACCAGCCCCCACAGCAGCGGCGGGGCCAGTTCCGTCACGGAATGCGCCGCGGCCACCTCGGCCGCCAGCGAGACCTCCGCGCCGATCCACCGCCCCCCCGTCGACCCGAACGTCCGCCGAAAGGCCCCCTCGTCCAGCCGGGCCAGGTCCGCCTCGTCGGAGCCGGCATTGACCACGAACCGCCGCCGCGGCAGGACCTGCTCGGGCGCGTCAATCTCGTATACGCCCTGCCGGTCCGTCCGGTCGTAGCGCACCTGCCACGTCCCCTCGCCCGCCCCCTCCAATGGGGTCAACCGCTCCCGCCGTCCGTCCGGACGCCGCAGCAGCAGATGCTGGCTGGAGATGAAGACCGGTTGGGCGAAGGGCTGTCCCACGCGGAGGTTCACCGACCGGTCCGGATCATCCAGCAGATACCGCAGGACCTCCTGGACCATCACGGCGAAGTCGGGACTGGCCGCCCAGTTCGTCCAGGCCGCGCCGGCCGAGGTGGTCGTCAGCAGCACCTTCCCCCGCCCGATCCGCCGCTCGACCATGGCCGGGGCGCCGCCCTCGAACCGGACGCACACCTCCGCGCCGGCGGCCAGCTCGTCCAGCTCGACGTGCCGAAGGGCGCGAACGGCCGGGTCGACCGCCCGACCGGACAGGGCCGCCAACGCCGGGTGCGGGCTGTCGCCGGTCAGGATCGCCAGCCCGGCGGGCGAGCCGTCCGCCGCCGCCGGCGCCGCGGCCACGGCCTTCAGCCGCGCCGGCAGCACCCCGTCGCCGTCGCGATACAGCAGCCGGTTGTACTCGTACAGATTGCTTCGCGGGCCCGTGAAGACCCACACGGCCCCGCCCTGGGCGACGTACTGGCGGAGGGACCCGGCCGTCTCCTCCGTCAGCCCGCCCGCCCCGGCCACGATCACCGCGGCGTACCGGCTGACGTTCTCGTACGCCAGCCGCATCGGCAGGATGGTCCGCGCCACGAAGCGCGACACCTTGGGCATGCCGGGCCGGACCGGCGGGGCGATCGCCCGGGAAAGGAACACGCTGGCGGGGGCGGGGTCCTCGGCCGTGTCGTCCAGGATCAGCACCTCGATGTCCTCGGGCACCTGCGCCAGGTACAGGCGGCGGTTGTCGATCTCGTGCTCGTCCCCGTCGACCACGGCCTCGACGAGATACTCCCCCGCCTCCGCGAACAGGTGCTCGAAGGTCACCACCGCCCCGCCGGGCGTCGGCGCGACCTGCCGGGCGGACTTCTTCTCGCCGTTGACCAGGAGGGTCATGGTGGCGGCGGCGCCCGCGGGGGGCCGCCCGGTCGAGGCGACGGTCGCGCGGAACGTGACGGGCATTCGGGTGGACGTGGCGCGCTCGGCCGGGGCCAGGCCGGTCATTATGTAGTTGAACTTCGCCTGCCCGCCGGCGTCGACGAGGCAGACCTCCCCGGCCTCGGCCAGCCGGCCCAGCTCCGCCGCCACGGGGGCCGGGCCGTCGGAGGCGCTGATCCACGTGCTCCGCTGGAAGTCCGAGAGGATGTAGATCTCCGATGGGCCGGCCGGGCCTTCGTCGAGGGTGCGGGCGATCCACGCCAGGGCGTCGGCGATGCGCCCGGAGCCGGAGCCGGCGCGGAGGGATTCGATCCTGGCGGCGGCGGTGTGGACGTCCTTGGTGGGCTCGACGACGGTTTCGACCCGATCGCCCAGCAGGCCGACGCGGACGGTGGTGCCGGCCGGGAGGTCCCGCACCATCTCGGCCGCCTTCTTCTGCGCCCAGCCGAAGGCGGTGGTGACCTCGGCCTGCTGGTTCATGCTGGCCGTGCCGTCCAGCAGGACGATCACGTTGCGGTCCCCTGCCGCCCCGAGCAGGCCGCGGCGGATCCACGGCCGGGACAGCGCCGCCACCAGCAGGACGATGCCGACCATCCGCATCAGCAGCAGCAGCCGGTCCTGGCGGCGGACCTTCTTCTGCTCGGTCGTGCGGAGCAGGAAGCGGATGGTGGGCAGCTCGACCTGGCGCCGACGCTTGCGGAACAGCCATTCGATGATGATCGGAATGGCCGCCGCCGCCAGCGCGATGAGCATGAGCGGGTTGGTGAAAAACGCTCCCGTGGTCCGGCTCTCCTGTAGCGATGTCTCCTCGAGCAGGGCATGTGGCCGCCCAGCAACCCCGGTGCCTCGCTCGGCCTACAGCACGTTGAACGCCTCCGGTGCCGTCCCGTTCCGCCGGAAGGACCGGAAGACCGCCAGATGCCGCGGGTACCAAGAGAAAAGCCCCCGCAAGATCTTGTCTTGCAGGGGCTGATGACTGGAGATGAGGGGGCTCGAACCCCTGACCTGCTGATTGCGAACCAGCCGCTCTCCCAACTGAGCTACATCCCCAGGGGGTCCTATCTGATTGTCGCGCCCGGCCAAACGGCCCGGGCCGCACGGTATTATAGCCCAAATCGGCCCGAACGAGAGGACAGACTAGCGGCTCCCTCCGAAATCGTCAAGGCCAATCGCGGTCGGCGGGGGAAATGCGCTTGACCGAAGTCCCTGCCCGGCCAATAGTAGCCAACCCACACGAAAGGAGTGCAGCATGCCCACAGGCCGGACGTATGACAAGCTCCGCGCGGACATCGACACGATCCCCGTCATCGACACCCACGAGCACTTCTCCGGGCCGGGCGATCAGGCGCACAATACCGAGCCCATCGCCTCGCTGGTGACCGGGTACGTGCACAGCGACATCTGGTCGGCAGCCGGGGCCGAGGCGATCCAGAAACTCCAGGACGCCAAGGTCAGCACCAAGGAGAAATGGCCGCTGTTCCAGCAGGTGTGGGCGAAGACCCGGCACACCGCCTACGCCCGGGTGACCAAGCTGATCCTCGCCAACGAGTACGGCGTGGAGGAGATCACGCTGGAGTCCCTCCAATCCATCGCCGGCCGGCTGATCGACCTGCGCGACCCCGCCGCTTTCGAGGCCCGGCTGGACCGCAGCCACATCCGCTGCTGCCTGGGCAACGTCTGGCTGGACGTGAAGGCGTATCTGACCGGCAAGGCCGAGCTGCACCCGCGGATCAAGATGCTCATCCGCGGGCCCGAGCTGCACGGGGTCCGCAACTTCGATGGCGTCCAGAACATCGCCGGCTGGGTCGGCCGGCGCGTGACCTGCCTGGACGAGTACGTCGACGCCCTCCGCGAGCTGTGCATTCAGATGAAGGCCCGCGGCGCCGTCGGCCTGAAGGACCAGTCCGCCTACGGGCGGATCATCCAGTACGACAGCGGCACGCGCGGGGAGGCCGAGAGGCTGTTCGGGCTGATCATGGACGACCCCCGCGGCGGGCTGGGCTTCCCCGGCGCCAAGCCGCTGGACGACTACCTCTTCCACGCCCTGATGCGGATCTGCCGCGACCTGGACCTGCCGGTGCAGATCCACACCGGGCACATGGCCGGCATCCGCAACGACGTGGCCAAGACCAACGCCGCCCACTTCCGCTCCGTGCTCGAGCTGCACCGCGACGTGCGGTTCGACCTGTTCCACGGCAATTGGCCGTACGCGGGCGACTGGCTGTTCCTGGGCAAGAACTACCCCAACGTCTCGCTGGACTGCTGCTGGCTGCACATCATCGACGCCCGGTACGCCCGGCGGGTGCTGGCCGATTCGATCACGGCCGTGCCGCACTCGAAGATCCACGGCTTCGGCGGAGACTACGGGCAGCTCGAATACGCCTGCGGGCACCTGGTGATCGCCCGCGACAACATCGCCGCCGCCCTGGCCGAGATGGTCGACGACGGCTGGCTGGGGATGGACGACGCCCGCCAGGTGGCGGCCGACTGGCTGTTCAACAACGCCAACGAGTTCTTCAAGCTGGGATTCGATCGGGTGGAGGCGTAGGCGCCGCCCGTCTGCGAACCCGGTCAGAGAGCACGAGCTCCCCCGCCGGTCGCTGCTAAGCACTCCCCGCACGCCCGCGAACGACCCGCGGGTGTGTTTACAAAACGCCCGAATGTAAACACCCCCCTGTTACCCACAAACGTTTTTTAACTCGTCACTTATGACGACCAAGGGGCGTTTCCGCCTGAGGCGTGTAAACAGGCGTGGGCACCCGCGAACCCCTGTCCGTTCAGCAGCGACCCGCGGGGGAGCTCGCGTCTTGCCCCCGTGCCCCCCGACCCAATTCCCGACTCGGACCTGGATGGCAGGAACGCCGGGGGTGTTTACAAAACCACGGAATGTAAACAGGCGCTGAATTCATATAACTCCAGATAATATCAGGGCTTATATGAACACTTGCGACGTTTCGTCCCCGGGTCTGTAAACAGATGTAAGCACCCCTGAGGCCAGGGGTCACTGCGAGGTCTGGTAGATGATCGGGCGGTACCGCGGCGCGGGAATGGGCTTGCCCTGCTCACGAGC
>DASRZG010000413.1:0-4677 GCA_035686585.1 Phycisphaerae bacterium | reverse complement strand
CATCGGCCGCCGCCTGCACCCCGCCAAGGGCGGGCGGCCCCGGAACAACAAGCATGCAGGACAGAAACACGGTTAGCGTCCGCAGGTTTCCCGGCGGTAGGGGCCGGGCAGGCGGAGCAAAACCCGTAAAACCATGACAGGATTTACGCCTGTTTACATGCCTCCGGCGGCAACGGGCGTCGATGCCTGTATACTATTGTGGTATAGACACTTAGGTGCGTTTCGGGGGTGTTTACATCTCCGGGTTTTGTAAACACCCCCCGGCGAGTCCGTGAGTCCGGGGACACGGTAGTCTTCGTCTAAATAAGGACGGACCCTCTTTTCCGATCTGCGATTACGGGCGCCGGCTCTCCCGCTCGGGCTGCTCCAGTTCCTGAGCCCAGCGCTTCAGCTCCTCCATGCGCTGTTCGATCTGGCGGGCCTTTTCGTCCAGCTCCCGGGACCGGCGCTGGAGGCCCTCCCGGACGCCCTCGCCCATCCGGTCCATCTCACCCCGCCGGTCCATCCGTTCCATCTCTTCCCGTTCGCGCCGCTGGATCTCCTGGCGGTGGCGCTGCTCCATCTCCTCCCGCTCGCCCCATTCCGCCTCTCCACGCGGGCATCCCTCGCACGGGCCGGCTTGGCAGCCCACCTCGTCGTCTTCCTCGTCCTCCTCGTCGTCGGTTCCTTCCAGGCAGATCGCGGCCAGGGCTTTGATGGCGTCGGTGGGCTTGCCGGCCTCCAGGCTCAGTTCGCTCAAGGTCAGCAGGGCCAGCCTCCGGACGGCGGGGTGCTCGGCCTTGGCGGCCACGTACTGGAGGCCCGCGGCGCCCTCGGCGAGCTTGTCGTGCTTGACGGCGATGTCCTTGATCCTGCCGATGGCGATCGCCGAGGCCAGCACCGGGTCGGCGGCCGTCTGGATGGCCTGCTGGTGGAGGCGGACGTACTGGCGGAGGGCGTCGCCCTTGGCGGCCAGTTCCCGCGGCGCCGGGGGCGCGGGGCGGTCCCGTTCGGCCAGGGCGGTCACGCACACGATCAATGCCGCCGCCACAGTCATTACAATCGCGGTCTTCCTCGTCGTTGGCATGATGGGTCTCCTTTCGGGGCGTTTCGTTCCGCCGGGGTGTCGCACCGACGGTGCAGCCCTGCACATTATCGCGGCGGGGGGGGTGGGCATAAATGGAAAGTTCGGCCCTTCTTCGGTCAGGACGGCCGGGGCGGGCGCGACCGCCGGCGGACGGGCTGGTCCTGCTGGAGTGTCTTGCGCCGCCGCAGCACGTGGTGGTACGCCTGGGCGAAGCGGTGGGCCTCGTCGCGGACGCTCTGCAGCAGCCGCAGCGCCGGGTCGTGCCGGCTCAGCCGGACCGGCTCGGGGCGCCCGTGGACGTACAGCAGCTCCTCCTTCTTGGCCAGCGAGATCAGCGCGGGCGGGGCGGAGGGAAGCTCGTCGAAGGCGGCCCGGGCGGCCGCCAGTTGCCCCTTGCCCCCGTCGATCAGGATCACGTCGGGGAACAGCTCCTCGTCCACGCCCGCCCGCTGGTACCGCCGGTAGACCACCTCGCGGATGGCGGCGTAGTCGTCCCCCCCGCCGGTGGTGCGGACCTTGTACCGTCGGTAGCTGTGCTTGAACGGCCTGCCGTCGATGAAGCAGACCACCGACCCCGTCGTCTCGCCGCCGCCGAGGTGGGCGATGTCCACCCCCTCGACCGTCCGCGGCGGCGGGTCGGTGCCCAGGACCTTGCCCAGCTTGCCCAGCCCCTCGGCCGGGTCCACGTAGAACGCCTCCGGCTGGAGGTGCTCGTGCACCAGGCCCCGCTTCTGGAGGCCCTCCAGGGCGCGGAGCTGGTCGCGGAGGCGGGCCGCCCGCTCGTAGTCCAGCTCGGCGGCGGCCTGTTCCATCTGGGCGGTCAGCTCGCGGGCGACCGCCCGGCCCTTGGATTCGAGGAACCGCTGGAGGTTGCGGATGTCGCGGCGGTATTCCTCCTTGGACACCCGGGCGGCGCAGGGGCCGGTGCACTGCTTGATCGCATACAGGATGCACGGGCGGAACGACTGGCGATTGGGGTCGTCCTCGGCGATCTCGAGCGGGCAGGTGCGGAAGCGGAAGACCCGCTGCATCAGCGGAAGGGCCGCCCGCAGGTCCTTGGGCGAGACGAACGGCCCGTACAGCTTGACGCCCTTGCCCAGCGGCTGGCGGGTGATCTCCACGCGGGGGAACTCCTCGCCGGTGCGGACCTGCAGGTACGGGAAGGTCTTGCCGTCCTTGAGGTCCTGGTTGAACGGGGGGTGGATGTCCTTGATCAGGCGGTTCTCGCGAAGCAGGGCGTCGACCTCGCTGTCGCATTCGACCGTGTCGATGTCGGTGACGATCTCGTCGATCATCCGGGCGATCTGCGGCCCGCGCGACCCCAGCAGGTTCGCCGACGGCTGGAAGTAGCTGCCTACCCGCGACCGCAGGCTCTTGGCCTTGCCCACGTACAGCACGCGGCCGGCGTCGTCCTTGAACAGGTACACCCCCGGCGCGTCCGGCAGCTCGGCGGCCCTCTCGCGGAGCCGGGCAATCACCTCTTGGCGTTCCGTGCTCATCCGGACTATTATAGGGACCGGCGCAGATTGGCGTAGATCGGGGAGGACATCCTTGACGGACGGACCCGGCAAAGCCAGGCACAACCCTTTGCGGAAGCGGGCGGTGGCGCTCGCCGCGATGGCGGCGGGGCTGATCGCCGGCGGCTGTGTGCCGGCGTCGTTCCGGCAGGTGCAGACGCCCCGGGCGGGCAGGGCGTTCGACGGCCGGGTGGCGATCGTCTACTCGAAAGACTACCAGATCAACCTCCTGGGCTTCGAGCGGCTTCACTCGTTCGACATCCACAAGTACGCCCGGATCTACCTGCAGCTCCAGCTCGATGGCCTGATCCGCCCGGCCGACGTGTTCGTCCCCTGCCCGGTCACGCGCGAGCAGGCCCTGGGGGTGCACACGCCGCAGTTCTGGGACGGGCTCAAGAAGTCCAAGACCGTCGGGCGGTACCTGGAGGTGGGCGCGATCGGGCTGATGCCGGGCGCGTTGGCGGACGCCGCCATTGTCAGCCCGTTCCGCTGCGCCACGGGCGGGACGGTGCTGGCGGGCCGGCTGGCGGTCGAGCACGGGATCGCCATCAACCTCGCCGGCGGGTACAACCACGCCCGGGGCGACCGCGGCGGGGGGTTCAACATCTTCGCCGACGTGCCCATCGCCATCCGCATCCTCCAACAGGCCGGACGGATCAAGCGGGCGATGATCGTGGACCTGGACGTCCACCAGGGCGACGGGCCCGCGGTGTGCTTTGCCGGGGACGAGTCGGTGTTCACCTTCTCCGTCCACCAGGGCGACATCTATCCGCACCCCAAGGCCGCCTCCGACCTGGACGTGGCACTGCCCGCCGGCACGGGCGACCGGGAATACATGACGGCGCTGGGGCGGCATTGGCCGGCGGTCCTCGACCGGTTCCGCCCGGACATCGTCTTCTTCGTGGCCGGGGCGGACGTCTTGGCCGACGATCCGCTGGCGGGCCTGCGGCTGACCGTCGACGGCTTGGTCGCCCGCGACGCGGCCGTGATCGACGCCTGTGCCGGCCGGGACATCCCCGTGGCGATGGTGCTGGCCGGCGGGTACGGCAGGAACGCCTGGCTGGCCCAGTACCGCAGCATCCGAAGGACCCTCCGCAAGTACGGCCAGCCCGACGGCAGGCCGAACCCGCCGAGAAAAGCGACCCTGGCCGAGAGATCGTACGTCCGATAGCCTTCAGGAGACCGCATCATGTCCGAACGCCTTCCACGCAGCCCCGGTCGATACGATCCGAAGTCGGTCCGTTTCATCAATCCCGCCCAGGTGGCCGGCATCGAGACGAGTGTCCTGGACGACGGGGCCGGCAAGGGCAGCCGGATCGCCTGGGTCAACACAGGCACGCCGCTGCGGTACCGGGTGCTGATCGACCGCGGGCTGGACATCGACCAGGCCTTCTTCGGCGCGGTCTCGCTGAGCTTCCTGTCGTACGCGGGCCCGACGGGCCCGACGCGGGCGCTGGACCACGGGGCGGACTGGCTGAAGGGCTTCTTCGGCGGCCTGGTGTGCTCCTGCGGCCCGCAGCACGTGGGGGCGGCGGGGACGATCGACGGCGTCGAGTACGGCGTGCACGGCACGCACTCCAACACGCCGGCGGAGCTGGAGGCGGTGTGCCGGCCCGACCCGGCGGCGGGGATCGAAGAGATGTCCCTCACCGGCGTGGTTCGCACCGCGCGGATGTTCGGGCCCAACGTCGAGCTCCGCCGCACGATCGGATCGCGCCTGGGCGAGGCCGCCCTCGACGTCCACGACGAGTTCCTCAACCGCGGCAACGAGGCCGCCCGGCACTGCTGGCTGCTGCACCTGAACTTCGGCTGGCCCCTGCTGGAGAAGGGCTCGCGCCTGGTCTACCGCGGGCGCGTGACGGCCCGCTCCGACAGCGTCAAGCGGTTCGACGACCCGGCCCGGTACAAGGTGGCGCCCGCCCCGTTGGCCGCCCACCGCGGCGGGGGGGAGGACGTGGCCTTCATCGACCCGCCCGCCGACGCCGACGGGCTCTGCCACGTCGGGATCGTCAACGAGAGGCTGGAGCTGGGCGTGGAGATCACCTACCGGCGCCTGCAGTTCCCCCGGCTGGTCAACTGGCAGCACTACGGGCC
>DASRZG010000412.1:0-6910 GCA_035686585.1 Phycisphaerae bacterium | reverse complement strand
GGAGGAGACCATGAACGATCTCGAGCGTTTCCTGGCGGTTTGTGCGGGTGAAAGACCCGACTACGTCCCCACGTTCGGCTTCCCGGGCGCCCCGGGTGTCAGCGGCGGGGCCATGGCCAAGACCCACGCCCGCCTGGTCGAGACGGGCATGCCCGAGTGGATCGACGGCTGCCACCGGCTGGGCCGGCCGGTCTCGACCGAGACGTGGTGCCGCTACTGGGGCACGACCCAACCGCTTTCGCCGGGCTTCTTCCCGGCCGAGCCGGCCCAGGGGTTCCAGACCGCCTCCCGCATCGAGGGCGAGTTCGAGATCATCGAAAGCGAAAACGGCAGCCTTCTCCGCCAGGTGATCGACAACGACATCACGTACTCGATGCCCGAGTTCATTCGCTACGGCGTCCGCGACCGCGCGAGCTGGCAGTTCTACCGCGACCGCGTCACCCCCGGCGACCTGTGGCCGGCCGAGCAGATCGAGCAGGCCTGCCGGGCGTTCGACGGCAGGGACCAGCCGCTGGCCGTCAGCGTCGGCGGCACCTGGGGCGCGCTGCGCGAGATGATGGGCCCGGAGGCCGCCTGCACCGTCCTCTACGACGACCCCGCCCTGGCGGCGGAGATCATCGACTTCCTCGCCTGGAAGAACCGGACGTACGTGTTCCCGCTGATCGAGCGCCTCCGCCCGGAGATCGTCGGCGGGTGGGAGGACATGTGCTACAACCACGGCATGCTGATCGGCCCGGACCACTTCCGCCGGCTGTGTGCGCCGATGTACCGGCAGACGGCCTCGGTCGCCCGCGACTGCGGCGTCACGCTGTTCACCGTCGACTGCGACGGCAACGTGATGGAGCTGGTCGACGTGCTGGTCGAATGCGGCGTCAACGGCCTGTATCCCTTCGAGTGCCACGGCGGCAACGACTGCTTCGCCGTCCGCCGCAGGCACCCCCAGTTCGTCCTGATGGGCTGGCTGGAGAAGGAGTGCATCAACGCCGGCAACGAGCGCACCATCGCCGACCAGATCCGCTCCAAGGTCCCGCCCCTGCTGGAAGCGGGCAGGTACTTCCCCAACGGCGACCACGGCCTCCAGCCGCTGGCGACCTTCCCCAACCTCTGCCGCTTCATGACCCACCTGCACGAGGCCACCGGCAACCCCACCGGCGAGTTCCCGCGGATGCACTGAGCGTCCCTGTGCCCAAGCCGCGCTTGGCCGGCAGGGGCGGCGGCGGTAGGATGAGCCCCCGTCGGAAGGGGCGCCGCAGACGGCCCCGCGCAGGAGTCAGACCGTGACAGACAACGTTTCGCGTCGCGCCCGTCCGCGGCCTCGCGCCGCTGTGTCGGTATTGGCCGCGGCCGTCGCGGCCGGAATGGCGCTGGGCAGCGGGGACTGCGAGGCGCCCCCGCCCGCCACGACCGTCCCCTGCCGGGCGCCGGTGGTGGTGCGCATCCCCGTCCCCGACACCCCCGGCTCCAATGCCATCTTCGGCGCCATCGGCAGGGACCGCAGCGGGCACCTCTGGCTGGGCGTCAGCTCCAAGCACATCGAGTCGCCCTCGGCCCACCTGTTCGAGTACGACCCGGCCACGGGCGAGATGACCGACCGCGGCGACGTCGTCACCGCGATGAAGCAATGCGGCGTCTACCGCGAGGGGCACCAGCAGATGAAGATCCACTCGCGGATCGTCCAGGCCGCCGACGGGAACATGTACTTCGCGTCCATGGACGAGGAAGGCGAGAGCGTCCGCGACGAGATCAACCCAACGTACGGAGGGCACATGTGGCGGCTGAAGATGCCCCAGCGCAAGTGGGAGCACCTGCTGGCGGCCCCGGAAGCCCTGATCGGCGTCGCCGAGGCCGGGCAGCAGGTGTACGCCCTGGGCTACTGGGGCCACGTGCTCTACCAATACGACTGCAAGAGCGGCAAGGTCCGCTCCGTCCGGGTCGGCGAGATCGGCGGCCACATCTCGCGAAACCTGCTGACCGACCGGAAGGGGCACGTGTACGTCCCCCGCGTCAAGGCCGGCCAGGACGGCGGGCGGGCGGTGGCCACGCTGGTCGAGTTCGACCCGTCCCTCCGCGAGGTGGGCGAGCTCCCGCTGACCCACTACATCGAGACCACCCCCGAGGATTCCCAGGGCATCACCGGTTTCCAGAAGCTCCCGGACGGCTCAAGCGCCTTCATCACCCAGTACGGGCACGTCGCCCTGCTGATCCCCGCCCGCAAGGGCCTGGCCACCATCACGAACCTCGGCTGGCTGCACCCGGACGGGACCGCCTACACCCATTCCCTGTTCACCGACCCCACGGGCCGCTACCTGATGGGCACCGCCAAGCGGGACCGGCAGTACGAATGGGCGATCTACGACATCCAGACGCGGACGTCGAAGGCCTTCCCCTTCCTGGTCGGCGCCGACAACGCCGTCCCGCAGTATCAGGCCCTGTACGGCACCTCGGTCCGTGATGACGCCGGCCGCTGCTACGTCGGCGGCGGCGAGGACGGAACCGCCATGGTCCTCCAGATCCGCCCGTGACCGGCGAGGGGGACGCGGATCACGGGATCACGCGTGTCGGGGCGCCGGCGGGGCGACCCAGGCCAGGGCCTCCCCGTCAGGCAGGTCCAGTTGGGCGACGGGGCGGTCCAGGGACAGCCACAGTTCGGCCGGTCCGGCGTCGAGGAGGACGCGCGTGGCGGCGGCGGGGACGGCGCCCGGGAACTGCGGCGCGGCCCCGGCCCCCAGCAGCCGGGGCGCCTCCACGTCGAAGACGGCCTCGTCGCCGGCGATCGCCGGCAGCAGGTTGCCGCAGACGACGTGGATCAGCTCCTTCAGGGCGTCGATCTGCTCGTCCGGGGAGGCGCCCGGCTCGTCCGTCCCGAGCATGTTCGACCCCAGCACCGCCAGCATCGCCGAGGGGACGGCCAGGTACAGCCGCCCGCCGAACGGGCCGGTGAAACCCACCGACACCGTCGTCCATTCCGCGACCGCCGGGGCGGGGACGCCGGGGTCGGCCGGCAGCGGAAACAGGAACACCAGCGACTCGAACTGCTCCTCGGCCACGTAGCAAAGGGTTTGCTCAAGCAGGCTGATCATGACAGACTCCCATAATCCCCTGGACAACCTCCCGAACCACCCCGGGGGTGAAGGGTTTGTGGATGAACCGGACCCCCTGCGCCAGGAGCCGCTCGATGCGGGTCTTGCTTCCCTCGGTGGACACCACCCCCAGCCCGATCCGCGTTGCCGCCGGGGCGTTCCGCGCGGCCGTCAGGCACTTCACGTGCCGCGATGCGATCGGACCGGCGGTTGACTCGATCATGCCCACAGGACTCTCCTCATCAGGGCCGCGGCAGCGAAACCGAAGACTCAGGGAATCCTCGACGTGAGCTTATTGAGGAACCCCCCGGACTTCCTCGCGCTGGCCATGCTGTCGATCAGCGGCTCGATCTTGCTGAGCAGCCCCGCCGGGGTGAACGGCTTGACCACGAAGCAGTCCACCCCCGCCTCGTCCAGCGCCTCTTCCACCTTGCCGATCGTGCTCTCGGTGGTCACCATCACCACCGGAACGTGCCGCTTCTGGCGCGTCCGGATCCGCTTGACGAAGTCGATCCCGTTCATGTTGGGCATATTCCAGGCGACAAAGATCATGTCGGTCTTGTCCGGGTCGAAACCGGCCAGCCCCTCGACGCCGTCGCCGGCCTCGAAAAAACTGAACTGGGCCAGCTTCGTCTCCCTCAGCGACCGCATCACCAGATTTCGCATGGTCTTGGACCCGTCCACAACCAGCGCACGGATTTCCATCGTCACTCTCCCAGAGAGGATCGCGGGGGTGACCCGAGGCGAGCGTCGGCAAAACGGCCGACGACGGGGCTACAGGGCGACGGGCGCCCGGGAGGTCACCGGTGCCGCCCGGCGCGGTCTCCGTAGTGCCTGGACCATCACCACAATCCAGAACGGGCCCGCACCCACGGAGCCCCGCCGACATCTATATCGTCCTATCGGGTAAGGGGTCTCACTAAGGAAGCAGTTTGTTCGCCGACGGGCGCGCTGGCCGGCGAAAAGGACCCGCGATGGCGGGGAAAACGGCAGCGGCTCCCCCTCTCATCCCCCCTTGGGCCTTGGCGCGGGCGCCCGCCGTCAGGTGGCGATCGCCTTCCATCCCTCATTCAGCTCGGACAGGCAGGCGATCACGTCGCTGACCATCTGCGCGTCGCTGGTCAGCACGGCCTGGTGGAGGTGGCGGAGGCAGAAGTTGTACAGGCTGCGAAGGTTGCGGGCGACCTCGCCGCCCGCCTCGACGTCCAGCGAGCAGTTCAACTCGTTGATGATGTCGGCGGCCTTGCCGATCAGCCGGGCCTTCTCCTTGTGGTCGCCGGCTTGGATTGCGGCGGTCGCCTGGTGGAGGAACCGGATGGCGCCCTCGTACAGCATCACGATCAACTGCCCCGGCGTCTGCGTCGCCACGGCATTCTTCCGATAGGCGTCTATTCCCGACATCATCCTGCCTCGCTGTGCCTAGTCTCTCTTCCGGGTCGTGGACAGTTGCTGCGCCATGACGTCGACGGCGGCCCGCTGGGCGTCGTACCGGGCCAGGTACCCCTCCAGCCGGGCGAACTGGGACCGCAGCCGCTCCTCTGTGGCCTCCAGTCGCTCCTGCATCTTCTCGATGCGATCGTCGATGTCCTCGATGGCGGCGTCGATCCGGTCCTTCTTCAGCGCCATCAGCCCGTCGGTCGAGTCCAGCATCCCCTTCACCAGGTCGTACAGCGCGCCCATCACACCCTGGCGGATGCGGAGGCTCGCCGTCTGGGTGTGCGCTCCAGCCGTGCCGTCGTTGACAGCGGTCAGCACCAGCCCCTGCTCGGCCGTGCCGGCGGCGCCGACCAGCGTGCTGCCGTCGATGTCCATGAAGCGCCACGCCGTCTCGCCGCTTTGACGGATCCGCGCCGTCTGGATCGACCCGTTGGCGCCGAAGTCCACCTCCACCTCGTACTCGCCGGCCTCGGTGACGTCCTCGGAGGAGGTGAACTGGAGGTACTGGCTGTCCGAGACGCCCGACTTGTTCGCCGCCAGCAGCGACAGCGTGCCGAGATACTCGTCCGACAGGGCTTCGTCCAGCGACGTCTGGGTGTCCGTGGACGTCGTGACGATGCTCAACTGGCCGTACCGGTCCAGCTTCAGCCCGATCTGCCCCGCCAGCACGTACGGGTCCTCGCCGTCGGCAAAGCCCGGCGCCGGGCTGATCAGCACGGTCCGGATCTGCGAGAGGATGCCGTTGATCGTCGAGTCGCCCTGGAGGACCCCGCCCGTCTCCGTGTCCTCGTCGTAGCCGGTGTACTTCCCGATGTACTCCACCAGGCCGTTGTAGATGTCGACGAAGTTCGTCAGCTTGTTCTTCAGGTCGTCGGTGCTGCGGTTCAGCGTCACCGTGACCGTGCCGGTCGTGCGGAGGTTCAACTGCACCCCCGGCAGGACGTCGTCGATGACGTTGCCGCTCCGCTCCATCCAGCTCGGGTCCGCGGGGTAGCCGTCCACCCGGATCTGGGCGTCCTGGGCGGCCTGGCTTTCGGTGTAGTCGCCCGAGTCGAACCCGTTGAGGGTCGTGTAGAAGTCGTCGACGGTGATCGTGTAGTCCTCGCCGGTGTCCTTGCCCGACAGCACCATGTGGTAGCTGCCGTCGTACTCCAGCAGGCTCCCCGTGACGCCCGGGTTGGCGCCGTCGTTGTTGATCAGCTCGGCCAGGTGCTCCAGCGTGCCGCCGGAGGCCAGGTACAGCGTCCGGGTCGTGCCGTTGTACGTGTAGGTGAACTGGCCGCTCCCGGCGGCGGTCTTGAGCCAGTCGGCGTCCTCGTTGAGCTCGTCGATGGCGTCCCCGGCCGTGAGGGTCTGGGAGAGGTTCTCCGTGGTGGTCGTCAGTTTGGCGGTGGTCCGCAGGAAGTACAGCCCCTGCTGGCTGTCGTACTCGACGGTGGCGGCGTCGTACCCGGCCACCGCCTGGCTGCGGACGTTGATCAGCGCCGCCACCTGGTTCATCGAGTAGCCGGTGTCGGCGGCAAACGCCACGGCGGTGATGTCGTCCTCGTCGCCGAAGTCGAACGTATAGGTCGAGCCGTTGGCGGTCGTGGTGAACCACGTGGCGTCAGCGTCCGCGGCGCCGTTGACGTTCAGTGCGGTGGACTTCTCGGCCCCCGCCTCGGAGGTCACCGCCGCCAGCCCGGCGGTGTGGACCAGGCGCTGGGACGTCGCCAGCCGGTTCACCACCACCTGGTGGGTCCCTTCCGTCGCGCCGGTGCTGGTGTTGGCGACCAGAATCTTGGTATCCGAGCTGCTCCCGTAAACGTACCGGAGCCGATCGGCGTCCTGCATCTCACTCAGCAGGCTCTTGAGGGTCGTCAGACGGCCTTCGATGTCCGTGACGGCCTTCTGGCCTGCCTCCCATTCGCTCCGGCGGTCACCGAGCTGGTATAGCGGCCTGCGGTTGATCTCCATCAACCGGGTCACCAGCGAATCGGTGTCCATCCCGGAAAACACGCCTGACAATCCAAGTGCCATCTAACGCTCCGTTTGACGGCCCGGCTCCCGGCCGGGCGCCCCCGCCCTCTCACCCATGATTATCGCGGCGGACGCCGATAACTTGAGGGGTTTGTGCAATACAAGAAAGCGGCCACAGGGAGCCTCCGCGGTCCGGAGGCCCCTGTGGCCGCTGGTCGTCCTGGAAGCAGTCGTGCGGCGGCGGGAATCAGGACGCCCTGGCGCCCCGATTCCCGTCGCTGTTGCGTAAGCGGTTACTGCAGCAAGGCCAGCGCCATCTGCGGCATGGTGTTGGCCTGCGCCAGCATGCTGATGCCGGCCTGGGCGAGCACCTGGTTCCGCGTCAACGCCGCCGTCTCCGTCGCCACGTCCACGTCGGAGATGCGGCTCTCGGC
>DASRZG010000411.1:0-12548 GCA_035686585.1 Phycisphaerae bacterium | reverse complement strand
CAACCAGGCGGAGGGGCGCGAACGGACAGCAGGCCAGAAGCGCGTGACGCCGTGGCAGGGCACGGTGACCGCGCCGGGCATCAAGCTGACGATCCCGAAGAAGGAGCACCCAGCGTCCCGGCGCGGCGCACAGGCAGAAGTAAGTCATTTGCCCGCATTGTCGAATCAACTGCCCCGGTTCCTGGTTCCCGGCTCCTGGTTCCTTTTGGCTGCGGGCGACGCCCGGGCCGCGTCCTCCGGGGTCCGTTCGCCCTACCGGCCACCGGGCTCGTGGAGATGGCGGAGGGTGGCGCCGAGGTCGTGGAGGGGGACCTGGCGGATTCGGGGTTCGGCGACGGTGCCGGTGACGCGCCAGGTGGTCAGGGCGGAGGCGAGCCCTTCGATGACCTCGCTGAGCCCGGCGATTCGGGGCAGCTTCAACGGCGGGCCGGCGACGAAGGTCAGGTCGAGCTTCTTCGTCTTGAGGTCCAGCGTCCCGGCGCCGACCATCGACAGGGCCGAGCCGCGGAGGCTGATCTCCTGAAAGACCATCTGGTCGCCGCGGATGATGTAGGTGACGTCGGCGTCCTGGAAGGCGGCGTCGCTGGGCAGGGTCAGGTAGACCAGGTGCAGCAGTCCCAGCATGACGGGGAGCTTGTAGAGCTTGCCGCGAACGATCTGGATTCTCCCCTTGGCGCGGAGCGAGTCGGGGGCGTCCTCGACCGCCATCATCTGAAGCGTTCCGCTCAGTGCCCCCTTGACGTCCGTCAGGGCGCGCTTGTCCGTCTCGGCGCCCAGGAACGTCGGCAGGTCCACGTCCTCGACCGACAGGTTCATGCCGTACTTGACCGGCTCGGCGAAGGAGACCTCCGCGAAGCCCGCCATCCGGCCGCCGCAGACCTTGCCGGTGATCCCGCTGACCTTCAGCACGGCGGAGGCGGGATCTTTGGTGATCACCGCCGTCACGTCCGTCAGTTGCCGGCTGCCCACCGTCAGGCTGTCCAGCTTCAGCCGCCCGTCCGCGTACAGGTACCGCCTCCAGGGCGGGCAGGACATCGCGCCCGACACCACGCCCGTGACCCGCTTGGGCCCGAAGCCCATCTCCACGATGGCGTCGCGGAAGGCGATGCTGCCCGTCCACGCCCAGGGCGTCGCCGGCTCGGGGCCGCCGGCCGGGGCGGTGGCCGTCGGCGGCATCGGGCAGGCGTCGGCGCCCACCTTGAGGCTCGACAGGTTCAGGCTCACCGTACCGCCCGGCTTGAGCCGCAGGGCCGAGACCAGCTCCTCGCCCATCGCGGTGAGCAACTGCTCGTCGATGGCGACGGGCCCGGAGGTGATCGCCAGGTCGCCGGTGGCGTCGTCGCCCCGCGTGGTGACCAGCCCGCTGATGGTCACTGGGGCGCTGCCGGCCAGGGCGGTGATGCTCTCGATCCTCATCCGCCCCGCCGTCACGTCGACCGTGCCGTTGACGCCCTTCAGGCCATAGGGGAAGCCGCTGTATCGAATCCGCATGTCCCGTGGGCGGATGCGGAGGCGGTAGTCCCACTCGCCGGCGGCGGCGGGGGCGGCCGGGGCGGTGGCCGCGGGCATGGTGGCGGGGGCGGGCCCTGCCAGCGTCCGCGTCAGGGCCGCGCTCACGTCGGCCCGCCCGACGGGCTCGAACTGGTCCCACCAGTGCTGCGCCACGGTGGGCAGCGCCTTTCGCAACTCCGCGTCCATCGCCAGGGAGGTGGCGTGGATGTTGAGGTCGACCCTGTGCTCGTCGGACAGCAGGACGCGCCCGTCCACGGCGATCTTCGCGCCCCCCCGCCGCCCGAGCAGCCGTTCGATCGTCAGGGCCTCCGGCGTGATCCGCACGGTGCCGGTCGCCCCGTCGATCCGGTACGGCAGCTCGTCGTGGCAGACCGTCGCGTCGGTGATCGCCACGGGGATGTCGTAGTCCAGCGGGGTTCCGCGGCGGTAGCGGAAGACCGCCTTGGTCACGTTGGCCTTCCCGCGGAGCCCGCAGGCGCGGTACTCGTCCCGGACGTGCCGGGGCAGGGCCCGCATCAGCCGCTCGTCCAGCGACCCCGCCGTCACGTCCACGGTGATCTCGGCGGTCAGCACGCCGCCCGGGCGGCGGAGCCAGCCGTTGACCACGCACGCCATCGGCCCGTTCGAGGCGGTCACCGAACGGATGTTCACGTCCCCGCCGTCGATCACCACCTCCCCGGCCACGTTGTGGACCAGGTAGGGGAAGCGCTTGTACAGGATCGACGCGGCGCCCTTCAGGTCAATCGTCACCAGCGAGGACGCCTTGCCCGTGTCCGGGTCGCGCCGCAGGTGCAGCCGGAAGTCCGCCTTGCCCGTCGGCGACAGCTCGTCCCAGATCTGCCTGTGCGCCTCGGGCAGGGCGTCGTAGACCTCCCGGCTGAACGGCAGGTCGCGCGCGGTGATCCGCACGTCGTAGTCCCCGGCGGTGTGGGCGTCGACGATCTTGCCTTCCACCGAGACGGCGGCCTGCCCGCACCGGCCTTGGACGTTGACGAACTCGACGGTCTGCCCGTTGAGGGTGACCCGCCCGGTCAGGTCGGTCAGGGGCGTGGGCAGCTCGGGGGGGGCGGCCGAGACCCCGTCCAGCTCGGCCGAGCCGTTGACCGCCAGCTTCCCGTCGCCGCCGCGGCAGACCTTCGCCGTCACGGTCACCGGGCCGGAAAGCCCCAGCTTGCGGTTCATCTCGGCGTAGCTGTCGCCCCAGACGCCGGCGACCCGGTCCGGCAGGGGCAGCGCCAGGTGGTCAATCTGAAGATCGGTCTCGAAGCTGCTGGTGGTGTCGTAGCCCCTGTACCGGCCTCGGAGCTGAAAGGTCGCCTTGCCCGCCCCGGCGATCCGCCCGGTGAGCCGGCGGATCTCGACGCCCTCGCTGTCAAAGGCCAGCTCGCCGTGAACCTCCTCGAACCGCAGGCCGCCTTCCTCCTTGGGCATCTCCATGGAAACGCCCTGGAGGGTGACGACGAACCGCTCGGGCCCGGTGGCGGCGCCGGGCGTCTCGGCCACGCTGGCCGAGCCCGCCCCGGTCGCCTTGCCCGCGACCTTGTACCGCTGCCGCCACGTGCGGTACTTCCGGGGCAGGGCGTCGTCGAGCATCGCCAGGTCGATCTGCCCGGCCCATTCGATGCTGCCGGTGGTCAGGTCCATCGTCGCCGACCCGTGGTATCCGCCGGGGCCTTCCAGCTTCAGCTCCAGCGTCCGCCCCTGCTCGTCCGGCAGCAGGGCCACGTCCACGTTCCGCCGCCGGCGGATCGTGATCAGTTGACCCTCCTCCCAATCCTGGCGGATGAGCTCGCCGTCGCGGATGCGGACCTCCGGAATCCGCTCCGACCCGCCCACGCCGCCGGGACCCTGGCGAAACCGCTGGTAGAGCCCGGCGACGTTCAACCGGCCGGTCTTGACGTCCTCGATCAGCCGAACGACCGGCCTGACGCAGACGATCTGCGTGGGCTCGATCTTCCGCCCCACCACCAGCGACGACGGGCGATGCTGGAGGATGACCCGCGGCGCCTCCAGGAACGGCGTCTGGGCGTCGCCGGGGAGGAACACCCTCAGCCCCTCGATCCGGACCCCCTCAAACAGCCGGAACCGCGCCCTGCCCACCTCGACGCGCCCTCCCGTGCGCTGCTGGAGGTAGGCGATCACCTGGCGCTTGATCCGGGCGTCGTGGGTGACGTGGTAATACGCGTACCCCACCAGCAGCAGCAGCGCGACGGCCATCAGGCTCGCGCCGCGGCGGTGCGGGCTGACGTACCGCCACGCGCGGCGGCGGCGGGAGGGCAGCAACGGCCTCAGGTTGTGGAGCAAGCCAAGCCTCACCGGTTGCTCATTATACGACCGCCGCCCGACCGTTGATCGCTACTTCGGGGCAGAACCTTCGCCCGTTTGCGGCCGCTTCGCCCGGGCAACACCCAGCACGCCCGCGCCCGCCTCGATCCGACGGGCCAGCTCCTGCGCCGTCAGGGCCGGCCCGTACCGCACCGCCACCCCGCGCCGCGCGGGCGAGGTGAACAGCAGTTGCGCCACCAGGGCGATCCGCTCCTGCTCCGGCTGGCCGATCGCCCGGGCGCCGGAGGAGAACTTCGCCGTCGCCGACAGCAGGGACGCCAGTTGCCTCGGCGCCGGCGGGTAGTCCAGAAGCCGCCCGCGGATCGCCCCGCGGTCGAACAGGAACGCCTTGAGCTTCCGCCGACCCCCGCCCGGCTGGATCAGGACGTACTGGAACCGCTCCGCGGCGGCGGCGTGGGCGAAGGCGGGCTGGTCCAGCTCCGCCAGCCTTTCCAGGCGCTGCCTGCACCGGGCGGCGAGTTCGTATTCCCGGTCGGCCGCGGCCTGGCGCATCGCCTGCTGGAGCTGCCGGGCGATCTCGTCGCGCTCGCCGGCGGCGCAGCGGCAGGCGCGGTCGATCATGTCGGCGTAGACGGGCAGGGCGTCCTCGCGCCGGCAGGGGGCGATGCATTGGCCCATCTGGGCGTAGATGCACCCCGCCCCGCCCCCGGTGAACAACTGCTCGCAGCGGCAGAGGTCAAAGACCTCCTGGAGGATCTCGATAAACCGCCCGCACGCCCGCGAGGTGGCGAACGGGCCGAAGCATCGGCCCGTCGCGGGCACCTGGCGGACGCGGGCGAAGGTGGCGAAGGCCTCGTCCGTGCGGACGTGCACGAACCGCGCCGGCGCGAACGCCAGCATCCGGCGGTAGCGGTCCGGGTAGATCAGCCGGGCGAGTTCGAGGTATTGCCAGTCGGTCTCGAAATGGCCCGTGGTCAGCCGCCACCGCAGGCGCGTGGCGATTTCGCGGAGGTCGGCCCGCCGGCTGGCGGGTGCCTCCTCTTCCGGCGGGGCAAGCCGGCCCCGCATGCGGGAGCGGATATCCGCGGCCGTCGCCAGGAGAATGGGCTGCCCGGCGGGCCCTTCCAGCAGGAACACGCCCCGTTTGGCGGGGACGTTGGCCAGGTCCTCGGGCCCCAGCGGCCCGGGGAGGGCCATCTCGCCGTCAAACCGTCTTGTCCACTTGGGTCCGGCGATCTCGCTTCCCCCGGCGCCGCGCGGGCGGCGGGCGCCTCAGATGAACATGCCGGTGATCGTGCCTTCGTAGACCATCCGCCCGTCCACGAAGCCCTGGGTGTGCCCGATGTACTTCCTGCCCCGGTGGTTCCCGATCATCTGCCCGACCATGATCAGCCGGTCGCCCGGGACCACCTGCCCGCGGAACTTGACCTGGTCCACGCCGCCGAAGCCGAGGAACTTGCCATTGCCCCCGTGGCAGGTCATCACGTAGTAGCTGACCATTTGGGCGGCCGTCTCGATGATCAGCACGCCGGGGAAGACCGGCCTGCCCGGGATGTGGCCCCGGACCCAGAACTCGTCGGCCCGCAGGTCGCGGAACCCGGCCATGATCTGGTTGGGCTCGTCGATGAAGAACACGCCGTCGAGCTGCTGGAACTCGTGTCGGTGCGGGTTGACCTGCTGGATCTGCTCCCGCGTGACCAGGATGGTGTTCTGGTCGATCTGGCTTACGTCGAAAATCGGTTGGGGCGGCATCGGGTGGGTCTCCGAACGGATTGTTGTACGGACTACAGATCGAGTCGGGCCAGTTCCATTCCGTGCGCCTCGGCCGTCCCGGGGCAGGTGAGCCGGCCTTGGACCATGCTCACGCCGCGGGCGAGGCCCGGGTCGGCGCGGGCGGCTTCGCGCCAGCCGAGGTTGGCCAACTGGAGGGCATAGGGGCCCGTGGCGTTGGTGAGTGCCTGGGTGGAGGTCCGGGGCACGGCCCCGGGCATGTTGGCGACACAGTAGTGCAGCACGCCGTCGACCTCGTAGGTCGGGTCGTGGTGGGTGGTCGGCCGGGTCGTCTCCACGCACCCGCCCTGGTCCACGCCGACGTCCACGATCACGGCGCCGCGCTTCATGTTCTTGAGGTCCTCCCGGCGGACCAGCAGCGGGGTCCTGCCGCCGGGGATCAGCACCGCCCCGATCACCAGGTCCGCGCACGCGATCGCCGCCCGGATCGAGGCCGGCTCCGACATGACCGTATGGACGTTCGCCGGCATCACGTCATCCAGGTACCGCAGCCGGTCGAGGCGAATGTCGAATATGTGCACGTCGGCGCCCATCCCCGCCGCCACCCGCGCCGCCTGCGTGCCGACCACGCCCCCGCCCAGGATCACCACCCGCGCCGGCAGCACCCCCGGCACGCCCCCCAGCAGGATCCCGCGCCCGCCCTCGGACCGCTCCAGGCAGAACGCCCCCACCTGCACCGCCATCCTCCCCGCCACCTCGCTCATCGGCGTCAGCAGCGGCAACTGCCCGTCCCCGTCCGTGATCGTCTCGTACGCGATCGCCACCGCCCCCGTCCGGGCCACCCCCTCGGTCAATTCCCGATCGGCCGCGAAATGGAAATACGTGAACAGCATCTGCCCGCGGCGCATCATCGCCCACTCGCCGGGCTGGGGCTCCTTGACCTTGACCACCATCTCCGCCCGGCCCCACACGTCCTTGGCCGACGGGACGACCTCCGCGCCGTGGGCGGCGTATTGGGCGTCCTCGTAGCCGCTCTCGATCCCCGCGCCGGCCTCGACCAGCACGGCATGCCCGGCCTGGGCCAGCACCTCCGCCCCGCCGGGGGTAAGCCCGACGCGGTATTCGTCGTCCTTGATTTCCCGGACCGTCCCGACAATCATGTGCGTACTCCGTTGGGCAGGTTCAAGGCGCCGTCGGCCGGCCGATCGGCTGCCCTATAGATAACCAAGAGGCCGGGAGATGACAAGCATCCGTATCGAACAGGGCGACCTGACCGCCTGCGACGCCGACGCCATCGTCAACGCCGCCAACAACGACCTGGTGCTCGGCGGCGGGCTGGCGGGGGCGATCCGCCGCCGCGGAGGGCCTTCCATCCAGAACGAGTGCGACCGCCACGGTCCCGTCCCGGTGGGCGGCGCCGCGGTGACCGGCGCGGGCGAGCTGCCCGCGCGGTTCGTCATCCACCAGGCCTCCATGGCCCTGGGCGGGCGGACCACCGCCAAGAGCCTCACCGAATCCACCCGCGCCGTCCTGGCGATCGCCGAGAAGCACCCGGACATCCGCACCCTGGCCTTCCCCGCCGTCGGCACCGGCATCGCCGGGTTTCCCCTCGACCAGTGCGCCCGGATCATGCTCACCGAGGTCCAGGCCCACATCCGGCGAGGAACCAAGCTGACGGAAGTCCGCTTCGTCCTGTTCGACGAGGCCGCGCGGCGGGTCTTCCAGGAGACCTTCGACGCCATGAGGAAGCAGGAGTAACCCATGCTCCGCAAACGCGTAATCGCCATGCTGACGAACCCGTTCAGCGGGGCCCGGGTGCCACGGGCTGCTTGCAGCCCGTGTGGGCGTTGGGCGACCGCCCGGCGGGCATCCATCCCCATCCCGCACAGGCTGCAAGCAGCCTGTGGCACCCAAGGTAAATGCCATGCCGAAAGACGGATACCATGTCGCTTAACAGATCCGTGCTGATCCTGCTGTCGGTTGCCATCGCGGCGCTCGCGCCGGCCCAGACGGCGACGCAACCCGCGTCGAACCTGGACTACTGGCTGGAGCGGGCCGACCCGGACACCCGCCCGGCGGCCCCCGTCGCCCCCGCCACCAACCCGCTCGGCGGCGCGGACCGCTTCCGCCGCCCGGACGCCCTGCCCGGGGTGGCCATCCTCTCCGACGGCACCGTCCACCCCGGCGGGTTGTACACCACGCTGGATCGGGACTGGGAGGTGTGGGTGGAGTCCGAGAAGCGCTGGCGTCACATCCCGCCGATCCTCGTCCTGTCCATTCAGGCCGTGGTGGTCGAGGAGGGCATGGACAAGGAGTGGCGTTGGAAGGAGATGGGCTCGGACGAGAAGGTCTTCACCGGCCGGCAGCGACCGGTCCGGCTGTTCCAGTGGCGGTTCCACCTGATCGACGATTCCGTGGTCACCGGCACGGTCAAGGGCCAGCCCCTCTGGATCGACACCGGCGGCAAGCCCGCCGGCCCCCACGTCCTCCACGAACGCAGCGCCGGGGAGTACGGTCAGTCCCTGAAGGACCTGGTCTACCTGAAGCGCGCGGTCATCTCCCGGAGGGCGATGCGGGAGGTGATGGACCAACGCAAGGGCGCCACGCAACCCTCCGGAGCAACGGAATAGTTCCCGTCCCTCCCCCTGTTTCGCCCGTCCCCCTTATTTCGCCCCCGGCCCTTGTGGCCGGAGGTTGACCTGGGGCGACCTTGTTCGCACGGGGTTGGGAAGATTAACCCCCGGCCACAAGGGCCGGGGGCGAAATAGGGGGCGTTCTCCGGGGAAGGCTGCCAGCAGCCTGTGGCACCCCGCATTGAGAGCCGGACCGTCTGCTACGCCCGGCTCACCGACTCCCACATGTCGGTCAGCGACTGCTTCAGAGACAGGGCGGTGCGCCAGCCGGTGGCCTTGTCGATCTTCGACACGTCGGCCCGGACGCATGGCACGTCGACCGGTCGCCGGCGGTCCGAGGCGGTCTCGACCCGCGGGGTGAAGGCGGCGATGGCGAAGATCTCCTCCAGCAATTCCGCCACGGAGACGTCCCGGCCGGTGGCGACGTTGTACGCCTGCCCGGGCTGGCCGCGCTGCAGCAGCGCGTCGAAGGCTGCCGCCGCGTCGCGAACGTCGACGTAGTCGCGCCGGGCGGAGGTGTCGCCGACGCGGAGACAGCCCCCCTCCCCGCCCCGCAGGCCGGCCAGTTGCGTCAGGAACGTCATCGGCACGAGCTGGGCGGGCTGCCCGGGGCCCAGGAGGTTGAAAACCCTCGCCCGGATGATCGGCAAGTGGTTGCGGCGCCAGGTCATGTGGGCCAGGTGGTCCTGCGCCGCCTTGCTCAGACCGTAGGGCGTAAGCGGCCGGAACGGCTGGGCCTCCGAGATGGGAAGCTCCTCCGCCTCCACGGCGCCGTACGCCGCGGCCGAGCCCACCTGCACCATCCGCACCTCGGCAGCGCGCGGGCCGGCCAGCAGGGCCAGGTAGAGGTTCTCGGTCGCCTCCACGTTGACGGCGAGTTGCTCGTGCAGGTCGTCGGAGGCGATCAGCCCCGCCAGGTGGATCACGGCGTCGGGGCGGCTTTCGGCGACGAAGCGGCAGACCGCCTGCCGGTCGCGGAGGTCGACCTGGGCGTACCCGTCGCAGGGCAGGTCGTCGGGCTCGGGCAGGTGGCTGGTCGCCACCAGGCGGGTCCGGGGGTGTTCCTGGCGCCAGTGACGCAGCACCCACCGGCCGACGAAGCCGGTTGCACCCGTGACGAGGAGTCGGCGTTCGGGCATGTTACGGCTCGCCTTCGCCGGCGGGCTCGCCGGGAAGGAACTTGTCGCGAAGCCTCTCGAAGTCCACGTTGGCCTGGTCGTAATCGTCCGGGCGTCCGATGTCCAGCCAGTGCCCGGTGAAGGGGTAGGCGTGGACCTGGGCCTTCCTGGCGATCAGGGCCAGCATGAGATGATCGAACCCGAATGGGGTGTCGTCCGGCACGATGTCCAGGATCCGGCGCGAGAACGCGTACACGCCCATGCTCACGCTGAAGTGCTCGGTGGGCTTCTCGACGAACGCCACGATGCGCCGGTCGGAGGGCTGGTACCGCAGCACCCCGAAGTCGATCCGCACGTCTCGCTCGTAGGTGCCGACGGTGGCCATCGCCTTGCTGGCCACGTGGCCGCGGTAGAGATCGCCGAAGTCCAGGTCGGTCAGCACGTCCCCGTTCATGACCAGGAAGTTCTCCGGCAGGTCCTCGATCAGCTTGAGCGGGCCGATGGTGCCCAGGGGCTTGTCCTCGAGCGAGTAATCGATCTTCAGGCCCCACCGGCTGCCGTCGCCGAAGAAGGCCATGATGAGGTTGGCCATGTGGTTGACGGCCACGGTGATGTGATCGCACCCGTGGTAACGCAACTGGCGGACGACGATCTCCATGATGGCCATCCCGCCCACCGGAACGATCGGCTTGGGGATGGTCGTCGTGAAGGGACGCAGCCGGGTGCCCTTGCCTCCGGCCAATATGATCGCTCGCATGATCTCGTGCTCCACCGCCCGCGGCGACGGGCGGAACTAGACGACGTACCGGTCGGTCCGGAACAACTCGGGATGCTCCCGGACGAACTCGATGGTGCGACCCAAGCCGTCCTTCAGCGAGACGGTCGGCTCCCAGCCGGTCAACTGCCGGGCCTTCGCGTTGGCGCAGATCAGCTTCATCACCTCGCTCTTGTCCGGCCGGACTCGGTCGGCGCGGGAGACCACCCGGGCGGAGGGGTTCACCAGCTCGACCATCCGCTGGGCCAGCTCGCCGATGCTGATGGTGGCGCCGCTGCCGACGTTGACCACCTCGCCGACGGCTTCGTCGCACTCGGCCACGGCGATGAAGCCGCGGGCCGTGTCGGTCACGAAGGTCAGGTCGCGCTGGGGGGTGAGGGAGCCGAGCTGGATCTCTTCCCGCCCGGCCAGGAGCTGGCTGGCGATCGTGGGGATGACCGCCCGCGCGGACTGCCTCGGACCGTACGTGTTGAAGGGCCTGATGGTCGCGACCGGGACGTCGAAGCTGCGGTAGTAGCTCTCGGAGAGCTTGTCGGCGCCGATCTTTGAGGCGCTGTAGGGGGACTGACCCTGGAGGGGATGCTTCTCGTCGATGGGCTCGTACAGCGCCGTGCCGTACACCTCGCTGGTGGAGGTGTGGACCATGCGCCGCACGCCATGCTGCCTCACCGCGTCCAGGACGTTCAGCGTGCCCAGGACGTTCGTGCCGACGTAGCTCCGCGGGGCGACGTAGCTGTACGGGATGCCGATCAGCGCGGCCAGGTGAAAGACGCAGTCGCACCCGCTCACCGCCGCCGAAACGCTTCCGCTGTCCTGCACGTCGCCCAGGACAACCTCCACCTGCGCCTGCTCCTCGGCCGACAGGAAGGCCAGGTTGCCGACGTCGTTGCGGCTGTTGTAGTGGAGGAAGGCACGGACGGCGGCGCCGCGCTCCAGCAGCGCCTGCACCAGGTGGCTGCCGATGAATCCCCCGGCGCCCGTGACCAGTACGCGGAGACCAGAAACGTCCAAGATGCAACCTCCTGAAATCGCGGCCTCGGTCGCTTGGGAACGTGTCTGCGATGCACGGCGGAGCGCAAAACACCCAACTCCGCTCGTGTTGTTCTCTTATCGGCCAGTCTATGGACGGCCTCCGAGGCGAACAATCGTTTTTTTGCCGCGCCTCGGCGGCGGGGCTGGGAAAGGCCTCCCCCGGCCGCTAAGCTGATGGCCATGAGTCCGTCCAAGAAGGAAGTCCTCGGCATTGTGTCCGAGATGTCCTCCTGCCGTCACGACGGAGCGGTGTACCTGCATCGGTCCCTCGGCAGGGTCATCCAGGAGCTGGCCTGCCGCCACGAGGAGGTCCTGCTGTGTCTGCCCGTGCGAGAGGGCCCGCCCACGCCCGACCAGGAGGCCCGGGTCTGCGGGGCCAATATCCAGGTCGTTCCCCAGCCGTATTACTCCTCCTCCAAGGCAGCGCTGCGGCATCTGGTGGGGATCTCGCGGGCGTATTTCCGGATCTGTCGCCGTGCCGATTATCTGTTCGTCCGCGGCATGCTGCCGTACGTGGGCCTGTTCTACCTTTTCGCATTCCTGTTCGGCCGGCACCCCTGCCACTGGGTCGTCGGCAACCCGATCGTGCTGCTGAAGGCCGACCGCTCCCGCGGATGGCTGGCCACCACCCTGGCGATCGCCTATGCACGGGTGGATCGCTTCTTCGCCCGCGCGGGGCGTCTGCTGACGCGCGGCTCGTTCCTCTGCTGCGGCCAGGAGCTGGCGGCCGTCTACCGCTCCCGCCGCACGCGAGCGGTCTACTCGAGCACGCTCGACGAGGAGGAGTTCTTCGAACGCGACGACACCTGCCTGGGCGAGACGGTGCAGATCCTGCTGGTCAGCTTCGTCCGGGCGGCCAAGGGCATCGAGTACCTGGTTCGCGCGGTGAGCCTGCTGAAGACCGATCGCCCCTGGCAATTGACGATCGTCGGTTCGTGGGAGCGGGACGCGTCTCATAAGGCCGAGCTGGATCGGCTGGCCGAACCGCTGGGGGTGGCCGAACGGATCACGTGGGCGGGCTACGTCGACTTCGGCGCCCCGCTGGAGGCGTACTTCCGCGCGGCCGACTTGTTCGCATTCCCCACGCTGTCGGAGGGCACGCCGCACGTGATCCCGGAGGCGATGGCCCACAGCCTGCCGGTGGTGACGACCAACGTCGGCGGCATCCCTTCGCTGGTGGACGACGGCGTCAACGGCCTGCTCGTCCCGCCCAAGGACCCCGAGGCGCTGGCGGCGGCGATGGACCGCGTCATCTCCGACGGGCCGCTGCGCCGTCAGTTGATCCGCAACGGCCTTTCGTCGGCCAGGGCCCTGACCGTGGCCCGATTCGTCGATCTCGTCTCCGCGGTCGCGCGCGGCGGCGAGGTCTGAGCGAAGAGAAGCCCACAAGCCTCTCTTCCATCTTGGCTCGGGAAAGAAAGTGGCTCCGTCCCTCTTTACACCCGTCTCTCCCCCTATTTC
>DASRZG010000410.1:0-3282 GCA_035686585.1 Phycisphaerae bacterium | reverse complement strand
GAGAACCAGCTCCGCGAGCTGCTGGTCGCCGGCCGGCGGGAGGGCTACGAGACGCTGATCTTCGGCGACTACCGCATCGGCCCGGTGGATCGGGCGGCCATGCCCAACCGCATCCTCGCCGAGGCCGGTCTGCTCAAAATGCGTCCGGTAAAGGACATGCTGTATCCAGACCTGTACGCCTCCCGGGCCTTCGCGATGGTCGACCACCAGGTGGCGCACGTGTACGTCCCCGACCCGGCCCACATCGGGCCCACCCGCGATCTGCTCTCCCAAATGCCTGGCGTGGGCGAAGTTATGGACAAGGAGGCCCAGCGGGCCGCCCACGTCGCCCATCCCAACGCCGGCGAATTGCTCCTGCAGGCCGAGCCGGGAACGTGGTTTGCATATCCCTGGTGGTCACGGCCGCGCGAGGCCCCGGACTACGCCGCCCACGTGGACATTCACAGCAAGCCCGGCTACGACCCGTGCGAGCTGCTGTGGGGCTGGCCGCCGGGCAGCATCGGGCGGGACCCGGGCCGAATCTGCGGGTCCCACGGCCTGGCGGGGCCGGACAACCGGGTCGTCTGGGGCGCGACGATGGAGGTGCCCGGGCCGATCGACAACCTCGTCGATCTGGCGGGCGCGGTGCGGAAGTGGATAGACGAATGACTCAGGATCCCAACCATCCCGACCGCAACGCCCCCCTGGAGGTCCACCACCAGCGGATCAGCGTCCCGTTCGAGTTTCCCGTCTGTTTCGCACGGAACGTCTTTGACGCCGCCAATCCCCTGCTGGCGTCGATCCTCGCCCGGCTGGGGGAGCGGCGGCGACACCGGGCGGCGGTGTACGTGGACGAGGGGCTGGCCTCGGCCAATCCCGCCCTGCTGGCGCGGATCAAGGAGTACTTCCACGCCCGCCCGGACGAGTTGGAGCTGGCGGCTCCCCCGCAGGTCGTCCCCGGCGGCCCGGCCGTCAAGTGCGACTGGGGCACCGTCCGGGAGGTGATGTGGACGCTGGGCAACCTGCACCTGGACCGCCAGAGCTACGTGGTCGCCGCCGGCGGCGGGAGCATGCTGGACATGATCGGCTTCGCCGTCTCGATCGTCCACCGCGGCCTGCGGCTGGTCCGGCTTCCCAGCACGACGCTCGCCCAGAACGACGCGGGCGTGGGCGTCAAGACGGGCATGGACGAGCACGGGCAGAAGAACTTCGTCGGCACGTTCGCCCCGCCGTTCGCCGTGATCAACGACTTCGAGCTGCTGCGGACGCTGCCGCCGGAGCACTGGATCGGCGGGGTGGCCGAGGCGTTTAAGGTGGCGATCATCGCCGACGCCGACTTTTTTGCATTCCTCCGCGACAAGGCCGCCGCCCTCCGGCAGCGCGACCAGGCCGCCATGGAGGAGGCCGTCCGCCGCTGCGCGATCCTGCACCTGCGTCACACCGCCACCAGCGGCGACCCGTTCGAGTTCGGCTCGGCCCGGCCGCTGGACTTCGGGCACTGGTCCGCCCATCGCATCGAGATGCTCACCGGCTACCGTATCGGCCACGGGCAGGCCGTCGCCATCGGCATCGCCCTGGACGCCTGCTACGCCGCACGGAAGGGCCTGATCGATGAGGCCGAGCGTGACGCCATCCTCGACGCGATGGCCGCCGCCGGGCTGCCCACGTGGGACGACTGCCTCAAGCAGCGCCGCGACGACGGGACGCTGGAGGTCCTGGCCGGGCTGGAGCAGTTCCGCGAGCACCTCGGCGGGGCCTTGACGATCACGCTGCCCGACGGTATCGGTCGGAAGGTCGAGGTCCACCAGATGAGCACCGACTGGATCGAGGACGGCGTGCGGCTCCTCCACCAGCGGTCCCGGACGCCCGCGCCGCGATGAGAATACGCCACGACCCGCCGGCCCACCTGACCTACTGCCTCAACGTCCACCCGGGCGAAACCTGGGACCAGAACCTACAGGCCATCCGCGACCACGCCCTCCGCGTCCGCGACCGCGTCGGGGCCGGCAAGCCGTTTGGGCTGGGACTGCGGCTGGGCGATGAGGCTTCCCGGACGCTGGCCGACCCCAAAACGCTCGAAGCCTTCCGCGGTTTCCTGGTCTCCGAAAACCTCTACGCCTTCACCGTCAACGGCTTCCCCTTCGGCGTCTTCCACGGCCAATCGGTCAAGGAGAACGTCTACGCCCCCGACTGGCGGACGGAGCAGCGGCGGGACTATACGATTCGGCTGGCCGACATCCTCGCCGCCATCCTGCCGCCCGGCGTCGCCGGCAGCATCTCGACCGTGCCGGGCTCCTACGCCGCCTGGATCGACACGACCGACGACGTCCGCCGCATGGTCCGCATGCTGGCGGAGGTGGCGGTGCACCTGGCGGGGATCGCCGAGCGGACGGGCAGGGACATCTGCATCGGCCTGGAGCCCGAGCCGGACTGCTTCCTCCAGAGCACGGCCGACTGCCTCCGCTTCTTCGAGGAATGGACCGACTCCGCCGCCGAGATGATCGCCGAGATAGACGGCGTCTCCGTCGAGCGCGGCCGGGAGATCTGGCGGAGGCACATCGGCGTCTGCTTCGACACCGCCCACGCGGCCGTGCAGTTCGAGGACCTGCCCGACTCCCTCGACCTGCTGGCCGCCGCCGGCATCCGCATCGCCAAGGTCCAGCTCAGCGCCGCCCTGCAGCTTCGCCCGGCACCGGGGACGCTCGCCCGCCTGGCGGAGTTCGCCGACCCGGTCTACCTCCACCAGGTCAAGGCCCGCCGCCCCGGCGGGCGGATCGATTCCTTCCCCGACCTCCCCGCCGCCCTGTCGGCCGGGGGCGAAGGCGCGGCGGCGTGGGACCAGTGGCGCGTCCACTTCCACGTCCCCTTGTTCTTCTCCGCCCACGAGGGCCTCGAATCCACCTCCGCCCTGTTAGCCGGGCCGTTCCTGGAGAAGGCGGCAAGCCTCTGCGGCCACCTGGAGATCGAGACCTACACCTTCTCCGTCCTGCCCGCCTTCCTCGCCATCGCCGACCCCGCCGACGGCATCGCCCGGGAGTATGAGTGGGTCCTGGGGCACGGGGTTGGGGGGCGCAGCCCCCGGCCACGAGGGCCGGGGGCGAAATAGGGGAAGAGCATCCGCGAGGGAAGTGGAACTGCCACATCCTGGGTGCCACGGTTGCGTTTTCCGCCGCCGTGCCACTGACGCCTTCACGGGCCCAGACCCAGGTCGATGCGCCCTGTCTCCGTCCCGTTGGTCAACCGCAAGCCTTTCCGCGCGGGACCCACATTGGCACGGTTGCAGACGACGCAACCGTGGCACCC